>CAZDCZ010000055.1:0-21513 GCA_964504155.1 uncultured Bacteroidales bacterium
GTATAATCTTCAACTTCGCCATAGCTAAATGAGCTCTCGCATGCTGTTGGTGCAGCATTATATTTCATGGTAACTCTCATTCGTGTTGTAACAGTAGCTGTTCCGGCAGGAATTGTAATAGAACCATTAACAGTTGTTTTACTCATTGAACCGGCATCAAAAACATTTTCGTTTGCATCGTCGAAATCACCATCATGATTTAAATCAATCCATATTTTCCAATATTCATTATAACTCGATCCGCTAAAATTAGGAGTTAAAGAGATATCGTATGTTTGCCCAACATTTAAATTAGCTGTCATTCCGGTATAATCGGAATAACCACTAGCACCTGAGGTGTTAGTAAAATCGCCAACTACAACTCCGGCAATCCACTCATATGAATAATCATCGCCTTGAGATGTACAATATTCAATAGGAATTGTTCCGGTAGTAGTAAATGTTTTTTCTGTACCATAACTTGTTCCTTTTGCATTAGTAGCAAACGAATTAACATAATATGTTGTTCCCGAAAGCAAACCATTCATTGTAATACTATAAGAACCTGATGTAACTGTAGGAGAAGTTTCAATAACCGTTCCTGAAGTTATTGTAGGGTTAGAAGTTTTACTATAAACAACACCACTAGAAATAACTGTTGCACCACCATCGGCAGTAATATTTCCACCGCATATTGCTGTGTTATCGCCTATTGATGAAACGGAATTTGTTAATACAATTGGAGCAGTAGTACCGTCGTCTTGATATTTTAAATAACAAACAGAACAATCGACATGAGCAGAGCTTACAGCTAAACGCATATAACCACCTTCTCCCCATGATTCTCCCCATGAGTTACGTAAAATCCAGTAATCTCCCTCAGTGGCATCGTGTCCCCATCCAACAAGTGATATTGCATGGTTAGTTGTAGTATTATAACAAGGATTACCAGAGCAAGAAGTATTATTATCGGAATATACACCACCTGAATAATTTTGGAAATCGGTAGTAACATAAACGGCTGCATCAACAACACCATAAGTCATAATTGCAGTTTTTATTGCATCGTAATCGGCACAAGCAACTCTGTACCAATTTTCGAATTTTGTTTTAGGAGCATCAACAGTTCCCGCTGCACAAGATTGATTATCGGCATCTACATAAGGGAAATACGACTCGTCAACAATTCCTACGTCAACAAGAGCTTGTAATTCTTGATAATCGTAATCGGCACCATTACATCCGCTAAAATGACCACTATAAGCAGGCATTTCGCTTAAACACCAGGCGATATATGCTTCTGAGAAATCGGCACAGTTACTATCGTAATTTCCTGTAGCAACATTATACGAACCTTCGGCAGCAGCCGAGGCACCAAAAGAATAACAAGAACCACAACTACCCTGACTACGCACACCACCTATATAAGCATGACCATCTTTATCTCTCCAATCGAAAGAAACAGGAAGACTTTTTGCAGAAGCAAAATTTGGATCTGTTTTTGCAAAAGAATGAGGATTAATAGAACTATTCTTTTGATATGGATCTAAAGCTTCTCCATTAATTTCCATTAATTCGAGCAAAGGAATTCTAACTTCTTCGCCTTTATCTGTTCTAATACAAACAGCACGTTCAGTAACATAGCCATTTTCTTTTATTGTTTCGGTTTCGATATCGAAACCTAATTTTGCAGCATACGAATATTCTTGTGCTACTTTACCTTTATAGAAGTCCCAAGCATTAACTTTGGTTCCATCAGGCAAAACACACATACCAACTTCATTGCCTTTAGCATTTTTATCAATACTGTAACGATATCCTAACATCTCTGCATATTTTGCAGCAGGATCTACATAAGCTTTCTGAGCAAATACTCCGGATATTACAATAGTTAATAAGACAAATGTTAATAGTAAATTTCTTTTCATATTAAAATAATTTTGAGGTTAGGGTAAATTTATTTTGAGCCGAAATATATTTTATAATAAACATATAAAATAATATATTCGACAAACGACAATTTTCTGCTTATAGAAAACAGATATCTCTGATTTTTTCACAAAAAAGTTGCAATAAAAATTAAACACTTGAAATAGGAGATTATCAAAAATTCTTTTTATATTTCTGAATTCTTAAATTCTTAAAACAACAAATGAAACTCTTTGCTTATGAAGCTAAATTGTGTAATAGTTGACGATGAGCAATTATCAATAAATATCTTAGAAAATCAAATTTCAAAAATACCTAATATAGAGATAGTTGCAACTTTCAGTAGTGCTTTTCCATTATATTCTTTATTACAAGAAAACGATATTGATATACTATTTTTAGATATTGAAATGCCAAAACTTTCTGGTATCGATTTTATTAAATCAATAGATAATCCTCCGCACATAATAATTACTTCAGCAAATAAAATTTATGCATTAGAAGGTTTTGACTTAAATGTTTCCGATTACCTTATTAAGCCAGTAGGTTTTCAACGACTATTAAAATCTATAAACAGAGTACTAGATAATAAAAAACACAAAACACAAAACTCTTTAGATAAAGATTATATTTATCTTAACGAGAACAAAAAAATGATAAAAATTAATTTCAAAAATATATATTATCTAGAAAGCATTAAAGATTATGTTAAAGTAGTTACTAAGAATAAAACCGTTACTACTAAGCAAAAACTAAATTATTTCGAGAATCTGCTTGACAATACAGAATTTATACGAATTCACAGATCTTTTATTATTGCAAAAAACAAAATTGATGCATATTCATCAGCTCACATAGAAATTAATAACATTGAATTACCTATTGGAAGAACATACAAAGTTTCTGTATTAGAAATGCTTAAAAAATAATTTTTGCTGGCAAATTTATTATGACATACTTTAACAACATAAGATATTATTTAAGTTTCTTTCTTTTATTTACTAGCAATTATTTATTACTAGCACAAGAAAAAGGAAAAATTCTTTCGCAATATTATTCCCCTAAAGAATATAACGGAGGCACTCAAAATTGGGATATTGTACAAGACCAAAGAGGTGTTCTTTATTTCGGCAATCAGATTGGAGTAATTGAATATGATGGAGAAACATGGCGTACAATACCATTATCAAATAATAGCTCGGTCCGTTCTTTATCAATTAATAATAATGGGAGTATTTTTGTTGGAGGAATTGGAGAAATAGGCTACCTTAAGCCTAACATAAAAGGGCATCTTGAATATCATTCTCTAAAAAATTTAATTGACTCATCGCATCAAGATTTTAGTGATGTATGGTCGTCGGAATGTCTTGAAAACAGCACCTATTTTCAGAGCGATAAATATATTATTAAATATTCCGATTCTAAACTTAAGTATTGGGAGAAAACACATTCATATTTTTATTTGATGTTTAAAGTTAACAACAAACTTTTTATTCACGAAGTTGGAAAAGGCTTATTAAAAATGGGAAACGACGAATTAAGTTTAGTTGAAGATGGTGATTTTTTTGCCGACAAACGAATACATACTATTCTCCCTTATAAAAACAAATTACTTATTGGCACAAGATACAATGGCTTATATATTTATGATAGCAATAATAAAAAACACCGAATTACTAAATATTCTACAATATCTGCTCAGACAAAGGAAATAAACGACTTTTTAATTCAAAACACAATATATAGTGGAACACAAATAACAGATAGCACCTTTGCTATTTCAACTTTAAGTGCCGGAGCAATAATATTTAATATTAATGGAGTTATTTCTGATGTAATAAATAATGAATCGACAGATATCCCTAGAACTATTCACTGTTTATATTACTCTGCAAACCAATCGTTATGGCTTGGATATGGAAATGGGATAGGAAAAGTAAATATATCGCATCCTTTTAGATATTGGAATGAGACAACCGGGATAAATGGGACAATAATGGATCTTATAGGATTCGACAATAAGTTATATATAGCATCTAGTACCGGGATATATTATTTTAACAGAGATGCTAAAAAGAAAGAATGTAAAATTAGTTCTTTCACAAAAATAGACGAATTTGTTGAACAGGTATGGGCACTTGATTATTTTATGCCTCCCGATTCTATAAATAACATTAAAAAATCAGATAAACAAAACGACAATTATTTTCCTATAAAAAAACCCGTATTAATAGCCGGAACAAGTAAAGGATTATTTATATATAAGAATAAAAAAGTAAAAAAGCTTTTCAATTATAAAAGTATCTATACAATATTTCAATCGGAAAAACATCCCGGAAAAATATTCGTTGGTCTTCGTAACGGTATTGCTTTAATTAGTTATTCAAATGGCAATTGGTATAATCATGGAATGATTAAAGGAATACAATCGCCTGTTAGAACAATACAAGAAGACCACAAAGGGAATATCTGGTTTACTGTTGATTTTAAAGGCTTATACAAAATAAATATAGATAATTTTCTATCGAAAGATAAACCTCTGCTTTGGGAAAATAATAATTCTATAACAGAACATTTCGACACAACAAATGGATTACCATGTAACTCGGGTATAATGATTCATAAGTTAAAAAACCAAATGAAATTTTCGTGTAGCAAGGTTTTTTTCAATTACAACGATTCTACAAAAAAATTCACTCAAGATACTAGTATTGGCGACAATTATGCTGATAGTTCGTGGAATAATATTCCACTAATAAGACTAGGTAATGATACCTGGATTAATACAGCAAACAAAAGAAGCCAAAATGAAGATGGTAGTTTTTGTGGCGACAGCATAACATTTAAACCTTTATCGGAAACAATTATTAATAACGGATTTATTGAATCGGATAGTATATTTTGGTTTGGAACAAGCGATGGTTTATTTCGATACACCTATATTGATCAAGACTTTAACACAAAATTCTATGTAATAATCAGAAGTGTTTATGTTAATGATTCGCTAATATATTACGGAACAAATTATACAATAGACAAGAATAAAAATATTAATATTTTTAATAATACAAATATTAATATTGGAACTATTATTCCATATAAAAATAATTCGATAAATTTTCAATTTGCTGCTGCTTTTTACGACGATGAATCGAAAAATATTTATAGTTATTATCTTGAAGGATACGATAAAAAATGGTCGGGATATAAGAAAAACACTCATAAAGAATACACAAATTTATATGAAGGAAATTACATTTTTCATGTTAAAGCAAAAAATCGATACACAGCACTAAGTTCCGAAGCCCTATTTCATTTCGAAATAAAAACTCCCTGGTATAGAACAATATTGGCATATGTTATATATGCAATTATGACTTTTTTTATTATTTTAATAATTGTGAAATTATATACGCTACAATTAATTAGAGAAAAAAACAAACTAGAAAACATTATTGAAGATAGAACACAAAAAATAAAAAAACAAGCATCGAATTTAAGAAAAGCAAATATTGAATTATTAAAATTATCGAAGGTAGCAAGCGAAACAGAAAATGCCATAACTATTTTCGATAAGGATGGAAATATTCAATGGGTAAATACCGGTTTTACAAAAATGTATGGTTTTACACTCGAACAATTCAAAAAAGAAAAAAGTAGTAATATTTTAGAAACAAGCGAAAACCCAAATATTACTGATGCAATAAAACGATGCATTAATAATAAACAATCGATACAATACGAATTTAAAACTGCAAATAGAACCGGCAAAGATATATGGGCACAAACTACTCTTACTCATGTTGAAGATATAGAAACCGGACAAATTATTATTATTGCTATTGAAACAGATATTACGAAACTAAAAGAAGCCGAACTTGAAATTCTTCAACAAAAATCGAAAATCGAAAAACAACGAGATAATTTGGCAATAAGCAATGCTACAAAAAATAAGTTTTTCAGAATTATTGCTCACGATTTACGTAGTCCGATTAGTACTCTTGTTAGTTCTAGTAGTTTTATTCTTGATGACATGAATAACCTTTCGAAACAAAAAACAAAACAATTTCTTGTTGAGTTAAATAAATTATCGCAGAACACTTTTAATCTGCTAGAAAATTTACTCGACTGGGGAAGTAATCAAACCGGGAATATAAAATTTTTGCCCAAGGAAATTGATCTTGAACTTATTATTTTAGAAAATATTGAATTATACCAAACACGTATCGAAATAAAAAATATACATTTTACTTCTGCTATCCCGAGTGAAATAAATATTTATGCCGACGAAAATATGATTAAAACTGTTATTAGAAATCTTCTTTCTAATGCAATAAAATTCACTCCTCATGGAGGGAAAATTAACATTATTGTACATGACACAGACAATTTTGTAATTACAGATATTGAAGATGATGGTATAGGTATTAATCCGGAAGATATTGATAAATTATTTAAAATAGACATACATCATTCTACACTGGGTACTGATAATGAAAAAGGTTCGGGTTTGGGTTTAATACTTTGTAAAGAATTTATCGAAAAAAACCACGGAAAAATATTTATTAAAAGCGAACCTAATAAAGGTAGCAAGTTTACAATAATGCTTCCTAAAAACAAAATGTATTAATATTGTTCTAACTGTTATAATTATGAACAGTTATTATCTAATTTATTTATTATTTTCGAAATATGTATTTATTGCAGCGTAAATTATAACCGCAGCCAATTTCGATGTTTGATTATCGTGATCGAATCGTGGCGACACCTCTGCTATATCGAAACTAATAACTTTCTTGTATGTTATTATTTCTTTAACAAAACGAACTACTACATCGGGTGATAGACCAAAAGGCTGAGGAGCAGACACTCCGGGAGCAAAAGCAGAAGAAAACACATCGCTACATATTGTTAAATAAATATGATCACATTTATCAACAAAACTCTTTATCCGATTGCTTATTGAAGTATAATTCTGTTCAACAATCTCTTTTGCATTAATATAGTCTGCGCCTAATTCTTTTGCACGATTAAAAAGACTTATTGTATTGCTATATGTTTGAGTTCCTATACACAGGTAATCGAATTTTATTTTTTCTTTATTGCATTTTTCTGCAATTTGATAAAACATAGTTCCCGAAGAACCTTTATCTTTATACGGTCGCAAATCGAGATGAGCATCGAAATTGATAATTCCCAGCGATGGTTTATTTTTATATTCTCTTAAATAATTAATTATCCCATTATAATTTCCAAAAGCAATTTCGTGTCCCCCACCCAATACAATGGGCAAAAAACCACAATCGAGAATTATGCTTATTGCTTTCGAGAGTGTTTCTTGAGCTTCTTCAAGCTCTATATCTTCGCATGAAATATCTCCGGCATCGAAAATCTTTAGTCGTTTGTAATTTGTAACCGGCAAATTTGCTAATTCTTTTCTAATACTTTCCGGTCCGCGAGCAGCTCCTATTCTACCAAGATTTCTACTTACTCCTTTGTCGCAACAGAATCCGATAAAGCAAATTGCAAATTTATATTCTTTTAATTTCTTCTCTTTGCACTTATTCAAATCTATTACTTGTACTATCTGATGCCATCGGTACGACAAAACATCATTTATATCATCTATCCTTCCTGTCCAATTATTTGAACTACCAGCCTTATAATTTTTTATTATATTCATAATTCCGAAATTTCTTCAAAAATAATATAAACAAAAAAGAGGCTACCTAAAAAGTCCATATTATTCTGAGCGAAGTCGAAGAAACAAGCTCAACGAAGTTAATCTATCAGTTTAAAAATGAAACATTTCGACTTCGCCCAATATGGCAAATTAAATTAAAATTTCACTTTTTGTACAGCTCACTTTAGTATAAATTGTTATTTTATTTATTCCGATTTAACTTTATTTAATTTAATATCTACACTAATTGCAAATGTTAAAGAACTTTTGTTGTAAGTTTCTTTATAACTTCCCATTGTACCATAATCTATCATTCTGTTGTTTTCTGAATACATTGTGTACATCATTCCTAAGTTAATATCGAAAATTGGGTTAATGTCAAATTTGCCACCAAAACCAACGCTGTTAGATGAAAGACTGTAGTTTATATCTGTCTGATAACCAGTACCAACTCCTGTTTCGGCATGGAGAAAACCGGCACTTAATAATATTTTTTCGCTTACATCATACTCTGCGCCGAGAGCTAATTCGTAGAAATTATTATCTACATTGGTTTCATTACCTTCCCAATTTGCTTTTTTATCGAAATACATATGGAATCCGGTAGAGATTTTAAAATCTTCTAACATTTGGTATGATGCTCCAACCGATAATATTGCAGGAATATCGTTTCTAAATTTTCCCCCATCAGGAAACATTGTAATTGGTGTTCCATCGGTTTCGAAGCCCGAAGTAATATCAGATTCTGTTTCGTTTTCGAATTCTAATTTTGTTTTGAATTCATATTTAATACCAATATTAATTTTGTCGTTAGGCGAAATATTTACACCTAAAATTGGAGTATAACCTGTTGCCACTTGTTTTACATCGGCTGTTTGGTCGCCGAGCAATACAGACTTTGCTGTGTTTTCTGCTGCTCCGGCAGTAAAAGCTGTTTGAGTATTGTCGATTCTATAGTTTGCCGGCTCGGTAACACCTAAACTTGTTAATGTTCCTTGAAGCTGAGTACTGGTAGCAGCATCAATTAACCCTGCACTTTCGGCTTCAGCAATTGTGTAAGCTCCTGCACCACCATCAATTAATGGTTGAAGATCACTAGCTCCTGTTGATAATTGTGTTGCAAGTCCACTAAAGAATCCACTTGCACTTGTAGGAGTTCCATCTAAAGTAATCATTATATCGTTAAGATGTCCGTCGTAAGTATTTACTCCGTAATTATATCTTAAGCCTCCAAAAACAGAAATCATATCGTTAATTTCGAATGATATTCCACCTTGTAATCCCCAATATACCGATGTTCCTTCGAAATAAGAATCAATACTATATGCAGAAACGTTTTGTCCTGCAGCTTGCAAACCGGGAACAAGATTAGAGATTCCTGTTTCGAACGAAGGAAGACCTTGGTCGTATTGGGCACTACCACCACCACCAACAGGATTAAATCCTAATGAAAAAGCAAATTTGTTTAATTTATAGGCTGCGTACATACTAGGAAATAATGGTGCCGAAACATCACCAACAAATTCATTGTTGTTTAAATATGGATAACTATTTGTAATAGTTTTTGTTTGTGTAATACTTTGGTTTGTTAACGAGAAGTAAAATCCATCGCTTAATTTTGTTAATCCTGCAGGATTAAAATATACTGCGTCGATACTTGTTGATGCATCGCGACAAAGCATTCTAACCCATGATGCACTCTGATTTGAATTGGTTACTATTCCACCTGAATATGATAATAAAGGTAAAAATAGAATAGTTAAAAATAAGGGAGTTAATTTCTTCATATTTAATAAATTTTAGTTTTCGATATAAATATATGACTAAAGTCATGAAAATAACAAATATATTCGACCTTTTTTTATAAAGCATAGAATGATGTTGATGTGGAAATAGTAATAGTTTGTAAAACAGGATGTAAAAGTGTATAGAAAGTTCGACTAAAAAACGTAAAAGTTCGACCCGATATCTGATAAGCAAAAAAATAAGACTGTCGAAATAGACAGTCTTATTATAATAGTTTAGTGGTTTGTTTTTATGTTAAAAAGAAGATTCTAGCATAGGATAATCTTTTATTTTTTTTCTGCATCCAAAAGCAAAGTTCATTCCAAATCGCAAGTTTACTGCACTTGTTTTATGTCCCCATATGGCTGCCGATGCTATATTGTCGGAAATTATGTACATTTGAAATGGCCCTGGACGTAATACTAATCCAAATCCAAGATTATTATATGTTCCGTTCATTATTGAATAGCTAAAACTTGCTGTTAAACCACGAATAGGACGTGTATTAGCACTAAAAGTAAAAGCTTGGTATAGTTTATTTTCGTAAAATCTCGATAAGGATAATACGCTAAAATCTACTTTGGGAGTTAAGTAATATGAACCTCCAATATATATTTTTGCTCCTAATGGTGTTGTATAGCTTTCTTTCTTATTGGTAATATCAAAACTATTTTCTAACGAATCTGCTAATAGTTCGAAAGGATCGTCATCGTTATCCTCGTCGAATTCTGAGCTTAAATCAATACCGGTAAAATTAAATTGTCCGTCAAGGTCTAAGTTTGTTATTCCTTCAGACCATTTAATATATCCTAAATCGATAATGCTAAGCGATACCGATACTTTTTCTATGGGGCGATAAACAGCACCTAAATCTACGGCAAAACCCATATTTGAATGGTCTAGAGCAAAATCTAATGGATCAACAGAATCGAAATCTTCGAAGCCATCAAAGTCTCCATCTGCATTAGTCTTCGAATCAATAGGTAATGATGTATTTATTCTTATGTCGGAAGAAATATGTATTGAGTCGATAGATGAGTGTAATTTAAAGTTATGATTTTCGACACTAATATTTGCTTTCCCGAAAAGAACTTTTAATCTACCACCAACAGTCCATTGAGACCCAATATTTTTCGATAAGCTTATTCCATATTCTCTGAAATAAGTCATATTTAAATCTAAATTGGTAAAATCAATATCTGAATTATTAAATTCTTCGTTGCCATTAAGAACCAATGTCATTAAATCTTTTGGATAAGTAAAAGTAGCACTTTGACGTTCTGAAATATTAAAAGAAGCATACCAATCGTGGGCTCTAAATCCAAATGAAAATAGGTTTGTATGAAAATCTTCGTAAAGAAAATTTAGTTTCTTTATTTTATTTAAGAAATCTTCTTTATTGGCTAAAGGATGTAAGAACGTTATTAATGAATCTTCTGTTGGGTGTTTCTGAATAGCATCGCTTAAGGCAAATCTATTGTTCCCAACACCTATCTGAATAGATGACATTCCGGGGAATCCTAAATAAAAACCACATTCGGGTTGAATTGCCGGGTTCATTTGCATAGATTGAGGCAATCTGTTCATGTAATATAATGTTTGACTATGTTGAGCTTTTATCTGATTTACAGATACTACTAAAAAAAATAATAGTATGCTATATTTTATTTTCTTAATCATAATTTATTGATTTTATAAGTTATCCGGATTTAAACTATAATCTATATCTAATCCTAAATTAAAATCGATAGAATAATTATTATAAAATTTTACCATGGTATTATTCGAGTAATCAGATGTTTTTATTCTTGCTGTAATGATAAGGTATTTTACATCTTTTAGCTCGTCGATAGCACTTTTATCATAGCTAATAGTTGATTTTTTCGATGTTGCTTCTCTTACTTTTCCATCTGCACCAACTACTGCACAGTCGATTACCGGAAGGCTTGAAGGGTCGAATAATGTGTTTATTTCATTATATAAACTATCGGTTAGAGTTCCTTGGATATTTATTTCGAAAGGTATGCCATTGTCGACAACAAGTAATACCGATAATTTATTTATCATATCAATTTTATCTGTTTCGTCAGATAAATCGAAATCAGTTGTGTCTTCAAAAGCCATAATATTAGCTTTAAACCATAATGGTAAAATAACTTCTAAATCAAGATCGAGTCTGCTATCGTCTTTAACAAAATTATACGAGGTTCCCGGGCCATCGGGATTTGATAAGGCGGAAATATTATAATTAATTTCTGATGGGAATAAAGCTAAAAATTCTCCAATATTTGAGTTGTCGCTATTAATAGAAATAACAGTGTCTTTTGTTTCTCCAAATTCGGCAAGTTTAGGATAGGCTATTTTGAATGGGTTAACACCGGGTAAGAATGTTAATTCCACAGAATCGGTTTCGGTATATCCTTTAAAATTAGTGATATTAGCTTCTACAGGAAAGCCATACGAGTTACTGATGTTAATATTAATTTGAGGGTTTTCAAATTCAAAATCGCCATCGGTAAAATCGTCGAAAAAGCCTAATTCTATGTTTCCTTCTTCACCTGCTAATTCATAATTACCAATATAACCATAAGCCGAAGAAAAATCGATGTTGTTTATTGTAGCTGAAATATTAACACGATCGCCTGCATTTATAGGATTTCCTGAATTATATAACTCAAAAACAAAATCAACTTGAATAAAACTTGTGTCGGGATCGATACTGTTATTAAGCTCAACAGTATAACCATCGAGCGCGAAATCGGAAATATTTGAAAAAGATCCATCGGAACTCGATATTTGTATCGAGTCGGAAAATGAAATACCATTCTTTTTTATTGTTGGACAAGTAATTTTAATTTGTCCTTCATGTAAGAATGTTGAACTCGATTCGATATGCAAATTAGCTGCGTCTAAAATAATACTATCTAAACGCTCGTTATTCTCGAAAGTCATTTCAAAGAATTCTGTTCTTTCCACACTCATAGTATCAGAAGCAAGCCATGGATTTGTAGGGAAATCGTCATCCGATTCTATAAAGTATTCAAAAAAATCTTGATCGGGCATACTTATAAGGTCGGAAGCTGTAAAAGATCCAATAGAATCTTCGTAGGTAATAAATAACAGTCCGTCTTCGTATTCATTAAGAAATTCGCTTGAACTACTGTCTAGCTTGCTTATTAAATCATCGATAGATAGTGAACCATATGCAATAGGAGTAATAATTCCACCGTTAATTTCCATTTCGGTCGATAATTTATCAAAATCATATTCGTCTTGCATACATTGGGTAAAGCCAATTGCAAATACAAGAATTAAAAATTTCCAAAAATTTGTCCTATAATTTATTTTCATAGCTTATTTATTTATTATGCTAATTTACAGCATAATTATATAAAAAATTATTGTTGTTTCCAACAATTAAGTTAAAATGATTATGAGTATTATTTAAATACCCAATACTAAAGGGTGTATTTCCTTCTAATGGAAAGCCATTGTAGAGTTTTCCGTTGTTATTTATTAGAAAAAGTTTATTTGCTTTTTTCGATACAAATCCCAATTTTCTATCATTATACGAGAATTGAAAGTAAATAGGTTCAAAATTAATTTCCGAATCGAATTTGTATTCGTAGATTAGTTTCCCAGAATTACTAATAACGTTTAGTTTTTTATTATCTAGAAATATAAAATCTTTTAAACCATCGGAATTAATATCTTGATAATCGAAATAATGATTTTCTGAGTAATTGCCTAGATTTTTTTCTTCAATTTTCCCGTTAAAATAAATATACTTAACAATACCGTTAGCAGTTGTAGAAACAATTCTGCTATTTGTTGTTGAATTGGCATTGTCGATAATGAAGTTATTATTTTTTGATTTTGTAAAATGTGAAGAAAGATGTACTCTTTCATTTCCTTTTCTGTCGAGAATATATATGCGAAATTTATCGGCAAAAACAATATAATCTTTTTCATTTACTCTGAAATATTTTACTTCTGAAGTAACTTTTGTATCAGTATTGTTAAAATTCCACCCATTAATAATATTGCCTTCAATATTATAGCAATATACTTTTTTATCTTTGCACGGAATAAACAGTCTGTAATTTTTATTATTATCGTAATCGAAAAGCGAAAGTCCTACAGTTGATGGAGAGCGCAATTTAATGGGGTATTTTTCAACAGTGTTGCCATTTCTATCGAATAAATATATTTTATTTTTTGTGCTAAAAAGAATTTGCAATTTTTTGTTTTTAAAATAATCAACTTGATAAATTTTACTATTAATTTTTTCAGATAATTGATATTTCCATAATATTCTTCCGACTTTATTTATTAGATAAATTTTGTTGTTTAAATCCTGAATAAATATTTCCTTTTCTTGTGTATAATGATTTATTACGAATTGAGGTTTAAAATTAATCGATGTATCGAGATGAGTTTCCCATATTGTATGGGCTTCTTCTTTTATTTCAGGAATATATTTTAAAAATAAATTATTGTAAATAAGATTATTGCTGTTTCTGAATTGAATAGCAAAGGCTTGAAATTTTCTGAAATTATTTATATATGTGTTTAATCCTTTTTTTAATTTGGGATTTAGAAATTCCGAAATAATTATCGGAGAACGAAACAGATTAGAATAAAAATAAAAGTTTGATTCTGAAGATAAATAATCAGAGAATTGTTGAAATCCCATTTCATTTTCGAGAGTCTTGCCCCGGATATATGAGTGAATAAAATTATTCAGTGATTTTTTTGAATCGCTAAAGACAATAAAATTGTCGATAAATGCAAAATATTTGTTTTCTACATCTTTAAATATCGAACCAAATTGATTGTAAAAAATGCCTTTTAACGGCATTTTGAATATCTTGTATTGGGTATCTTTATCAATAGAAATATTTCCGACAAGAGAATTGTAATTAATATGATCGATTTTGCATATTTCTTTTAAAGTATTCGTAAGCAATTCTTCTGATAATGATTTGCTTTTTGTTCTAACTATTATTACCGAGTTATTGTGAATATTATTATTTTCGATATCGGAAAAAGCTAAGGCTATTTCTTCGTCAAAAATATCTGTTGTTATCTTGTTAATGTCGATATTATATCTCGATTTAATTTTGTTGATATATTTTGTATATTTCGATAAGGTATTATTGTTTTTTCTGAAATTATTAAGATCAACAGAGAATTGCTCGAAATTGCTTATTCCTAACGATAAAAATATAGAAGTATTCGATGGTAATATTTGTTTTATTTTATTATCGACAGGTTTCTGTTTTAAAAAGATATTCAAATAATTAGCTGCTGAATCATTAGAATATGTAAAACCATTAAGTAATAATGCATCTTTTTTAATATTCAAATCTAATTCTGCCCAATTTGCAAAATTTGTAAATGCTGAAATAGTTTCTTGAGTTTTATTATTTAAACAATGTGAAAGTAAAATCGGAAAAGTTTTAAAATTTACATAAATATTGGCAGATACATTTTTCCCTGCTGTTTCCGATACTTTTTTAAAATCATAATTATCTGCAAGACTATTCGGTGTTTCAGATTGTCGAATAGCATCTTCAACTAATATCGATGATTTACTATATATTACTATTCCTTTTACAAAAGCAAAATAGAAAGTTGAGTTATCGATA
The DNA here is from genome assembly GCA_964504155.1 of uncultured Bacteroidales bacterium. GTDB lineage: Bacteria > Bacteroidota > Bacteroidia > Bacteroidales > UBA12077 > CAZDCZ01. Next base: position 15,028 of record CAZDCZ010000055.1, read on the forward strand.
TGTTTTATTTCTAATATGTTTGTATTGTTATATTTTCGTTGTGTAATATTATTTTTATTAAATCTGTTAAGTATTATGTTTTTAATTAATTTGGTTTCGTTTAAAGATTTAATTTTTACTAGAAATAAGAAATCGGAATTTGTTTTACCAATATTATGTACAGAGATTATTACTTTTCTATTTTTTAGTATATTTTTTAAATTTTCATTTCCGGATATTATTGTGTCTAGTTTATTTATTTTTTTGTTGAATTTGTTAATATTATCGATATTAATTAATTCAGACCATATTTGATTATTTGGTTTTTCTTTATGTAATAATGAAAAGAAGTTGTTACTTTCAATAATAATAGCTGCATCACTAGGCACAGCATTAATTATATTAATTTCGGGCAATTGTTTTTTTTGAATATAAAAAACAACAGATATAATTGAGATTATAAATAAAAATACTAAAATTGCGACACCAAATTTTTTAGACATATTAAAATAATTATTATTTATATAAATTTTAATGTTTGATTATTTTATAAGTATGATTATAAATATACCACATATTACAAAATAAGTAAATATTTAGTTTATGTTATTATTAAAACATAAAAATATTATAATAATTAAACTTGTACAATCTGGTTTTGTCATATATTTCGATAAATAATAAGATAATAATTTATGATTAGTTTTAATACCTATATGCGATTTTTAATAATTTTGTTTTTAACAATTGTTTATAATACTGTAAGTAGTCAGGAAATAAGAGTAATTGACAAAAATAATATTGGAATTAAGAATCTTGCGATTTTTAATAAGAAAGAGAATGTGTCGATAATAACAAATTCCGATGGTTATGCAAATATCGACAAATTTGATAAAAATAGTATATTATATTTTCAACATCCTTCATATAAAAATATTTCGGTTTCAAAAACAGATATTATAAATTCCGATTTTATAGTTAAAATGTACGATAGAATAATAGAATTTGACGATATTATTGTGTCGGCATATCGTTGGGAACAAAATATAAACGAGGTTCCTAATAAAATATCGAGAATTTGTGCAAAAGAAATATTTTTTAATAATCCACAAACTAGTGCCGATTTGTTGGAGACATCAAATGAAGTATTTATTCAGAAAAGTCAACTTGGTGGAGGTAGCCCTATGATACGAGGTTTTGCTACAAATTCTGTGCTTTTAGTTGTTGATAGGGTAAGAATGAACAATGCTATTTTTCGAAGCGGAAATTTACAAAATGTTATATCGCTTGATGTAAATAGTATAGAAAGTTCTGAGATTATTTTTGGACCGGGTTCGGTTACCTATGGAAGCGATGCTTTAGGCGGTGTAATGGATTTTCATACTAAAAGAGTAAAATTATCAACTTCAGAAAAACTATTTATAAATGGAAATGCTCTTGCAAGATATTCTTCTGCAAACAAAGAAAATACTTCGCATGCCGATTTTCTTGTAAGCTCTGCAAAGTTTGGCTTATATACAAGTTATTCGTATACTATTTACGATGATTTGTTAATGGGTAAAAATGGAAATAATGAATATGTGCAAGACGAATACGCTGCAAGAATAAATGGGATTGATACAATATTGGGAAAAGCTAATAAAAATTTACAAGTTCCTAATGCTTTTAGTCAGAGTAATTTTATACAAAAAATCAGATATCGCCCTAGCGAGAATTTCGATTTTAATTATGCTTTTCATTATTCCAAAACATCGAATATTCCACGATACGAAAGATTAATACAATATAACGATAATGAATTAAAATATGCCGAATGGTATTACGGACCACAAATATGGATGATGAATTCTTTGAATATTAAATATTCAGATTCTAATTTATTTTTCAATGATGCAGAATTAACTCTTGCTATGCAAAATTATACAGAAAGTAGAAACGATAGAAAATTTAATAAAGAAGAACTACGTAGTAGAACAGAAAAAGTAAAAGCATACTCATTAAATCTCGATTTTAATAAGAAAATTAATGAAGCGAGTAATATGTTTTACGGTGTTGAAGCAATATACAATAATGTAAATTCCGATGCATATAAAGAAAATATTATTGACGGAAGCCGTTATCCTACATCAACACGTTATCCTGATGGTAAAAACAACTATTATACTGTAGCTGCATATTTGAGCTACAAAAATAATTTCTCAGATAAATATTATTTTATTAGTGGACTAAGGTATAATTATGTGAATTTGTATTCGACATTAATTGATACAACTTTTTTTAATTTTCCATTTAACAGCATTTCATTAGAAACAAGTGCTTTTAATGGTTCGGCAGGTGTAGTTTATAAACCTGATGATACTTGGCAATTAAAAACAAATATCTCATCCGGATTTCATGCTCCGAATATCGACGATATTGCAAAGGTTTTTGATTCGGAACCGGGAACAGTTATTGTACCTAATCCAAATTTAAAACCGGAGTATGCCTATAATCTAGATTTTGGAGTAATTAAAAGCATAAATAAAAGATGCAAAATAGAAGTCGGAGCTTTTTATACATTATTAACAAATGCAATGGTAAGGCGTGATTTTCAGTTTAACCAACAAGATTCTATAATTTACGATGGGCTAATGAGCAAAGTATCGGCTCTTGTAAATTCCGACAAAGCATATATTTATGGATTTAGTGGTAATGTAAGTGTTGAATTACCATATAATTTAATCTTTAAATCAAATATAAATTATACTCATGGCGAAGACCAAGATGGGCTTCCGTTACGTCATGTAGCACCATTGTTTGGAAAAGTTATGTTTATTTATAGAAAAGAGAAGATAAATGCATCATTGTATTTGAATTATAACGGAGAAATATCAAATAAAATGTTAGCTTTAAGTGAGCAGTCGAAAACTCACATATACGCTACCGATAACAACGGTAATCCATATTCTCCTTCATGGTATTCGGTAAATTTTATGTCGTCGTATGAAATAAGTGCGAATTTTAGTATTAATTGCGGCATAAAAAATATCTTAGATAATAGATATCGTCCGTATTCATCGGGAATTGCAGCTCCCGGACGCAATTTTATTCTTGCTGTAAGAGCTTCGTTTTAGCTTGTTTTTGAGCATTGAAAAATTCGTGGTAAAAGAAGAAAAACAAAACACTTAATCCGAAAAATTCACGAATTTTTAGCAATTAAGAAATACTAACAAATTTGGAGTTTTTAAGACCCCCAAAATTTGGGTATTTCTAAATCGAGATTATCGCATTGCTTCCCACTACCCATCGCACATTTATACAATTCGTTACACTTTTGTATGAATAATGTGAGTTTAGCTTATTTAGCTATTATTAAAGTGAGTCCTTTTTTTGCAATTTTTATAACTTATTTATGTCTGCATCTTGCATATTGTTTACCAACCACCACCGCTAATTGAGAATCCAATTACATAAGGCGCATCTGTTATTTGTAATGGCATAGCAATATATGGCTCGAGAATGGCATAGCCAAAAAGATTAATTCTTAACGAAATGCCGGTACTAAAAACCGGTATTCTAGCTCCTTCAATTGGAGTCCACGACAGTTTTATATTGCTATCGTTTTCCCAAGGAAAATCGTGATTCCATGCTATTCCTCCATCGAAAAATAATACAAGATCGGAATAGAAATATCTCGATTTTATTAACGATAATCTTTCGGGACCGGTAAAAGGAAAACGTATTTCGGTATTTGCTAAAAGAATTTTGTCGCCGGCTAAACTATTTATTTTAAGTCGATTATTTTTTGAATAATCTATTTTATTAAAAGCATCATAGGTATATCCTCTAATGTAGTAATTATTTCCTATGAATAATGGATATAACATATCGGTATTTCCAAAGTATCTTCCATAATGTAAAGTTCTGAAAGCAAAACTGAATGGTTTCGTATAGAAATATTTTCTGAAATCGATAAGAATATCCCAATTGTGTAATTGTGAGAACATTTTATCTATTTGAAAACGATACCTGTATCCACTTAAAGGAGATGTAATGCCATTAAATGAATTGTCGCCAACAAATGCAATATATGCTCTTCCAATGTTATATGAGTCAGGAGCGTCAATTTTTTGTTTGTTTTCTCCTAACCTTGCACCTCCTAAGCTATAATATGTGTTAATACTATCGATTCTGAATCCATAATGTGCATATGAGACACCTCCTTCGAAACGTATTTTCGAAGATATTGGAAACATTCCAAAAATCGAGGCCATATCTTCAAAAATACGCATTCGTTCAATAATATAATTATCGACAATAATATAATTGTCATCTTGTTGTAAGCTGTCGAGTTGATAATACCAATGTGATGAACGATAAGGAATATGGCTGAATGATGCGCCCCAATTATGTCGATGTTTTTGATTTATATAAGCAAACTGTCCTCCAATATCATAAATTTCGCCATTTACCTGAAGTGTAGAAAAAATTTGATGATATTTTAGCATGTCGCTAAACAAGGTGCTAACTCCTCCTGCGGCAACAGTGCCATATTGATTTGCTCCAACGCCAAAGCCAGACGAACCTAAATATTCTAATTGAAATTTCGATTTATAAAGTGCATTATTAAAACTATCGACATCTTGTGTTGTGTGGACATGTAAATTATTGTCAATTATGTCATATACTCTGTGTTTTCCCGGGGGTAATAATTCTGCATCGAAATTTGTTTCGTTTGATTCTATGGGAATATTAAGAAATTCGTTTGGTTTAGCATGATAAATATTATATTCATCGTTTTCGAAAAGGGTATAAGCTATTTCTCCTGTTTCTCTGGCAACACTATATGCAGGAGCAAGATCGGTAATTCCTGTAATTCCTGTTGCAAACTTTGTGAGTTTAGTTATTTGTTTCAACTTTAAATTGTATCTGTATAAATTTCTAAAACCATCGGCATTAGAAAGGAAAAATATTGAAGTATCGAGAGGAGAATATTGAGGACTATAAATATTTGCCTTTTTCAAAAAGTCGAATATTTTTATTTTATTTGTTTTAACATTTAAAATACACAAGCGATAAGTTCCATAAATTTGTTTTTTTAAATTAGTATCCTTGCCTCGTTCCGATATAAAGGTAATATATTCTCCATTTGCCGACCAAGTTGCTTGTAAATCAGAGTAAAAATCGTTTGTTAGTTGTTTCGTTGTTTTTGTTTTGATATTATATAGAAATAAGTCGCTTTGTCCATTATTTAAACCGGTAAATAGAATAGCTTCTCCATCAGGAGACCACTCTGGATTGTTTAAAGCATCTATCCCTTTTATCTTTATTTCGTTAATTGTTTTTACTCTTTTTTTTGAAATATCTAGTAATAATAAATTATTTGCTCCTTTTGTAAAAGTTGTTAAAACATATTTGTCGCCTCTAGGCGACCATGCTCCGGCCGACTCTATGTAATTAAAATCGTCGATATGCGATTTGCGAATAGTACTAGTTAATTTTTTTATTATTTTTTTTGATTTTGTATCAGCTAAAAGGATATCAATAGCAATAACATTTTTATTGGCTAAGAAAATAATTTGTTTTCCATCGTTACTAAGTACCGGCGAAAGGTTAAGTGATCCTGCATTTTCTGTGCTAAATATTTTTCTTCCAATAGGAGCAATGGTGTCTTTAAGAAGAGGTTTGTAATAATCGTTTAACGATTTAGCCCAGCATTTAGAAATGCTATCAGAATTAATGTGTAATAATGTGTCGAAAGCTTTTTCCTGTCCATATCTGAAAGTGTTGTATAATAGGGGTTGCATAATACTATCGCCCCAAACTCCCGAAAGGTATGTCAAGAATGCATGACCGTATCTGTAAGGGAAATATTCGTATTGTTTACGTGTGAGATCTTTAATGCTGGGTATGTCGTTATGAATTACAGCATCACGCATCCACATAGCGGTGCGGTTATCACGCGAGCCGATAGAAAAAAATTCGGCCATGCCTTCTATAAGCCATAAAGGGGTGTACATTATAGCTTGCATGCTTAAACTGTCGTTTTTTCTAATAAGATTATACTGAAATACATGAACCATTTCGTGCCCTAATACATGGTCGGTTTCTTTGTTCGATGCCATAATTGGTATCATAACTCTACTTCGGAATCCCTCTGTAACACCTCCTGTTCCTACTCCAATTAATCCTGATATTACTGTGGTTTGTTTAAAGTCGGCACTATTGTTATAAAGTATTATGGGACTTTCTTTTAGAGTGTCGCGAAAAATTGATGTGTGACGTAAATACCATCTTTCTGTTTGTTGTCCGAAATTACTTTTTATCGAGTCGTTATTTAAGTAGTTGTAAATTTGGAAATGAGGTGTTTCGTAAATATTAAAATCAAATCTGTCGTACATTACCTTGTTCTGACCGAAATATTGAGCATGTACATTAATGCTTAAGCTTAATAGGAAGCTTATTAATTTAAAAATGTTTTTCAAATTATTAATCATAATAATATTATAGAAATTTTCTTTTTCGAAT
>CAZDCZ010000056.1:0-19734 GCA_964504155.1 uncultured Bacteroidales bacterium
TAGTCTATATTTTTATCCATTCTTATTTCCTTTTTGTAATTTTTTAATGCCTTCTTCCAATGCTTTTATTTCTATTGTATCTTCAATATCAATTTGCTTTTGTCGGTATTTTTCGTATTCGCCTTCGGCAAGTTCTTTTGCCATTTTAGCAGATATTTTGCCTGCGTGTTCCAAAATTTCACGGTCGTTAAGTGTTAAAAAATCGTGTAGTTTTTTAATCCAGTCTGCCATATACATTGGTTTTCGTTGGCGTGCTTGTAATTCGGCAAAAGAAAGATATTGGTCAACAATTAAGTTTAAATCTTTTAGTTCGTCTTCGGCAAGATAATTTTTAGCAATAGCAACATCGGCTTTTCTTATTTTTCCTTGTGGCGAATTTTTCCACGAAGTCAAACCCATATTTTCTTTATGTGCATCGGCTCTGTTATAAATAATTTCGGCAGCAGTATGCTTATGAATTGCCCAATGCATCATATTTTGCACCTTTTTAAAAAAGTCGGTACTTATTGGGTTATCTTTATCGTAATCGTAAGCTGTTGCGTAAATATCTCTTATTTTAGCATAAAATATTTTTTCGGAACTCCGTATATCTCTTATTCTCTCAAAAAGCTCTTCAAAATACTGGTTAGTTATGCCGGTTTCTTTCAGTCGTTCATCATCAAGCACAAAACCTTTAATAATAAACTCTTTTAATTGTTGTGTAGCCCAAATACGAAACTGTGTACCTCTGTGCGATTTTACACGGTAACCTACTGATATTATTACATCAAGATTATAATGCTTAGTTCTGTATTTTTTGCCATCGGTGGCAGTTGTCAAGTATTCCTTGACAACTGAAATTTCGTCTAATTCTCCTTCGGCAAATACATTTTTTATATGCAGACTTACGTTTTGTTTTGTGGTCTGAAACAGTTCAACCATCTGCATTTGCGAAAGCCAAACGGTTTCATTTTCCAAACGTACTTCAATCTTTGATATTCCATCATCGGAAGAGTAAAACAACAATTCCGATTTTGTATTTTTGTTTTCCATTGCTTAGTCTATTTTAAATCGGGTTTCATCTCCTTTTTGTTTTTCCAGATCGTTAAGCACATCAAAAAACGATTTTCTTATTTGCTCAAAAGTCAATAGTTCGTCTTGTTTAAACAAATCCTTAGTCATTTGCTCTTTATTAAGTTTTACAATCTTAATATCAACAAATAATTTATTTATAGCATCAATTAATTGTGGTGTAATATCAACAGGCAATTGTTCCGTTTTAATGATTTCAGAAATTATTGTCTTATATTCATCAGCAATTTTCACCATTTCCAACTGCTTTGCTTTTTGCTTTACTTCGGCAATGGTGGTTTGTGCATATTCTTTATAAATATTCTCAATGGTTTTATCAATCTTTTTACTTTCAACGGCTATTGCTTTATAATTACGTTCAATACGCATAAAATTGCTTACTGTATCAAAAGGAACATCGTATAACCTGTCGGCATCAACTCTTACGGCTCTTAAATCCAATAATGAAGTCCACAGCTTGGTTTTTGATTGCAGTTTGCTTTTTAGGTTACAATTGGCATTGGATAGCATTTCTGTTTTAGCATAAAGTGGATGTTGTCGATAGTTCTCAAATACTTTCCAGTTTACTTTATTTCCAATAGTATTTTGCAAGGCTGGATAATAAAACTCAGTAACATAAAGTTTTTTGAAAGCATCAATCTTTCCTGATATTGGGAAACGTTCGCTTAGCTGAATGAGTTTGCTAAAATCTTTTACTATGGCAAGTGTATCATCGTAAAATTGCTCTAATTTGTTTTCAATTTCTTCATCATTGGTAAACTCTTTATTTGCTCTATATATTTCAAGAGCATCATTCATATATTCCAAGCCTTTATGAATATTTGAATTGTATTCTTGTAAAGTGGTTTTCAGATTATCTAATGACGTAAGCAGTTTAGTTATTTTTGCCAAATCAGATTTCAGATATTCCAGTTTATTAAACTTTGCGTGATTTGAAATATCAAGGGCTTGCCAGTCAATAGTTTTTACTTCGTCTAAAATGTTTTTTGCACTGTCGATATTCAGATAAAGCGAAGTTTTGTTTTCTAATTTTTCTACAAGAAATTCAACCGAAGTAATGTTATCTGTAATTTCTTTAACTTTGGTTTTATATTCTACAAAAGCTTCGTTTCTATATTTCTCCTGTAACATTTTAGCACCATTTAAACCAATGGCGTTAAGCAAGTTTTGAGCAAAGTCGTAAGACAAATCGTCTTTCTTTACCACATAAACAATGTTTTCGAACTGGCTAATACTTTTAAATTTTTCTTTAATGTTTGAAATATCAATTTCATCGCCTCCACGTCCTTTCAGAGCTACTTTGCCCAAAGTTGTAAGCACAATAAGTAAGAAGTAAACCGTTTCGGGTTCCAGTCCGTAAGGTGTTTTGCTAAGTTCAGCAACTATCTCTTTATTAATATCTACAACTTTACCTTTTTTAGCATTTACGGTAGTTAAAATAAGCTGTGTAATTTTATTTGAACCAACATCGGGGTCTCCATTGTCGTTTAGTAGATTTAAAGTGTCTAAGAAGTTTTTACTTCTATTTCCTAAATTTCTAAAATTCCCATTACTTACTTCCTGACTAATATGTGTTAAAGTTGCAATAATATTGTTTGACGATAATGTTTCGGCATACTTGGGGTGTTCAGGGAATTCGGCATTAAAAAGTTTATCAAACAATTTTTCTTTAAGTTCCGATACAATTTCCGAAAGATTATTAAAGTCTTTTCCAAGAGTAGATTTTATTGAAATCTTATTACCATTCAAATCTGCTTCTGCAATATTTTGAACCCACATTGCAATACGGTATTTAATCCCCGGAACAACAATGCCCGCTGGATTTCTAAAACCATTTACCGTATCATTAAGCCTTTTACTCATAGCAGAAACCATTACATTTTTACCCATTAATGATTTTATGGCTACAATTCTTTTTATGATTTCAATATTCTCTTGTTTCCCAATATTCAGCTTAATATTCAGTTGATTGTCTGTATATTTTGCAGGTTTTTTATTGCTGAATGGTGAAATAAAATTGATAACATAATCGGCTTTATCCAATGATTTTATTTCTTGTCCCTTTCTTTGAAAAACAATTAAACCTTTACGGTATGATTTAACCGACATCCAAGTGGCTTCATCAATAAAAATATTTGGACTATTTTTATAATGCTCGCTATCAAGTATTTCTTTAATCTGCTCAAATAAAACGGCTTCCTGTTTGTCTTCATCAGCACCAACAGCAACAATTTCACTTTCTATTTTTTCATCAGGGTCAACATCTGTAATTGAAGGGTCGAATTTGAAATAATCATTTCCTGTGGCTTTATCGTTTACAATTTTAATATATAAACCATCTGTAATGTCTTTTATCTTTTTAATGATAATTGATACTTGCATAAATGCTTCCAAGGCATTGTTTTGTGGAATTATTAAAAGTTGTTCTGCAAGCTCTTTTGCTGTTGCTCCGTTTTGTCCTTTGCTCCAAAGCGAATAAACAGCAAGCCCTTTAATTAATTTAATGGCATCAGTATGTAGCTTTTCTTCAAGATTAGCAGTAATCTTCTGAACAACAATATTTACAGTTTTAACTAATTCGTAAACACCTTCAAGGTTTCTGTTGTTAGGATTATTTGCCAGAATATCATAAATTCTGTCGAATGTAAAAAAATAAGGAAAGGGCTTGTCAATTACATATTTCAATTCGGTTTGAGCAAACTGAATAATTCCCCTTTTTTCAAAATATGGCAATTCGTGAAAAAGGTTTAATAAGCCTGGTGTAAAAGGAAACAATTCAATGTATTCTTCCTGCTTATTGGCAACATCTTCAATTTTATTAATGAAAGGTTTTAGTTTGTTCCCAATTTCAATTTCCTGTTCTTTTGTTTTTGGAACAATCCTTTGAGAAATAACTTTTTTAACAGCTTCTCTGCGAATAATTATATTCTGAAATCTTTCGCTTATTCGGGCTTCGTCACCTGCAATATCTTTTAATTTCGGGCTTGAATAAATATCTTCCTGCATTGATATTGCCAACAATAAATCTTGGTCTTGACAAACCTGAGCTACAACTCTTAGAAACTGAAAATCTCGTTTTATTTGAAAACTCTGTTTTGCTTGCAAAAAGTCTGAGACTTCATCAACCACAACCAATAAACCTTTTGTCGGGTCCTTTTCTTTTAGAAAAGAAATAATATCGGCAAGATGGTCTTTGAAATTAAGTGTTTCATCCTTTTTGTATTTTGGAATTTCCCAACCATAGTTTTTCTTAATTTGCTTTTCAACTTCTCTAAAAAAGAAATAAGATAAATCAACATCAACAGGTTGTAATTCAAATTGCACAGTAAAGAAGTTCCTTGTAATTTCATCAGTTGCTTTTCTTACTGTTGGATTTTTTATTAATGGTCGTAATTCGGGTTTATTAATTACACTTACAATAAAAGCAATTAAGTGAGATTTACCACTTCCATAGTTACCAATAATCTTTACCGCTTTATGTTTTGGTTTTTTTAAATTATCAAAAAAGTCAATTATCTGCTGTTGTAATCCTTCTGAAATAATATAACTTGAAACCAGTTCTTTTTGCAAACTGCCTTGTTGTAAATCTGTATCAATATCAACTACATCTTTTATTTCGGTATAGGTAAAAAGTTTACCTATTGCGTTATCAGGTAATTTGTCAGGGCTTACATACTTTCCTCTTGGGTCATTTAAAATGCTTTTGTAGTTTTCTTCAATATCCTTGATATTAGTAAGAAGAATATCGTTAATATCCTTATCGTAATGTTCTTCCGTTCCTGCTTGTCCATAAGAAACTCTGTTGCTAATCACTTGTTCGTCTTCAAGAAACAGTACACTGCTTTTGTTACGAGAATTATATTTAAAAGCACCAACAGGTGATATTTTTGTAAATGCTTTATGATACAGAATACTGGCATTGGTTAGTATAATTTTGTCAGGTTTTGTCAAAAACCATTCTTTAATTTTTTGTCCAATATCGTGACTTGGTTCATTTTTATCATCCAGTTCTTTGTATAAAAAGTCTAATTCTTTTGCTACATCAATTAACTGATATTCTTTACTTTGTAAATATTTTATAATATCTTTTTTCTTATCGTTGTCTTTACCTACAATTGCCCAAAGTTTAAATCTTAGGCTATTTGCTAATGATAGAAATGTGTCGATATGTTTACTGTTATTTTCCATATTCTTTAGTTTTTTTTCGTTCAATCAAAAGGTCTTTTACTTCCACGTTTAGTATTTCGGCTATTTGATATAGCACTTCCAATCTTGGTTGTTGTCTGTTTTGCACATAAGAATTAACCATATTGTAGCTTTTATTCAACTTTTCAGCAAGCCACTTTTGTTTAATTCCTTTTTCTTCTAATACTTCTTTAATTCTATTCATTGAATTATTTTATAAATTTCAAAGATGTAAAAATATACATCTTTTATTTATTATCTCGATTTATGAGATATATTATTCAACACTTACTAACAGTTTTCTACAAGCGTTGGCTAAAAAATAGCTTCCGATAAATATACGGGGCAGGCTTTTTGGTTTTTCAGGGTTTGCCTGTATGTTAACAAAAACTAAATCTTGATAACTCGGGACAAGTCGTGCAATTTGTGCGGCTAGCTCTTTTTTTGCATTACCCCCAACAATATTATAAAGTTACTTTCGAGTATAAATGTAGCATTTATATAACAAATCTGAAAATAAAATAAGGTTTTGCTCTATTGGCAGTGGCATTTATTTATTAACATTTTTGTAGAAGGGTGTATTTTATGCGGCAATTATTACATTATTTTTGTCATACCCCAAACATCAGATTATTAATAAATATAATCGTAAATAATTTTCTTAAATAAGTAAACATAGGTTTTGCGTTACTTTTTTTTTGTGTATTTTTATCCTCCAATAAAAGCCTAAAATATGTACGATTTTATAAAAGGGAAAATTGCAGAATTAACACCAACTTATACTGTATTAGACAACAATAATATTGGTTATAAGATTAATATATCTATCAACAGTTACTCGCTGTTACAAAACAAAACCGAGGGTTTATTATTTATTCACGAAGTAATTCGCGAGGATACTCATCAACTATATGGCTTTGTCGAGAAATTAGAGCGCGAAATATTCGAACATCTGATTTCTGTTTCGGGAGTTGGTGCTAATACTGCCAGAGTAATGCTTTCGTCGTTATCGCCAAACGAAATAAAATCGGCAATACTTAACAACGATGTAAACACAATAAAAAGTGTTAAAGGAATTGGGTTAAAAACTGCTCAGAGAATAATTGTAGATTTGCGCGACAAAATAGGAAAGATAACAGGGAATGAAGAAATTCCTATGGAAACATACAATACAATTAAAGATGAAGCGTTATCTGCATTAGTAATGTTGGGCTTTCCGAAAACGAAAGTCGAAAAAGTTATTAGCAATATTCTAATGCAATCGCAAGATGCAGATTTAGAAGAACTTGTAAAATTAGCATTGAAGAAATTATAACAGTTTTTGACAAATTAAGCATTGAAAAATATTAACAAATACATATTCTTAGTTAGCTTTTTAATATTCTATAATTCGGTTATCGGTATTGCTAATAATTTACAAATAAAAAATAGCAATTCGAATTATTATTTTCAAGTATCCGATTCTATTCAACAAGATAGTATAAAACTTAAATTTCCGATTTCGCATGATACAAAATATCCTTTTGAAAATAACAAAAAACCGGGATTAATAAATTTAAAAGATCCATCGAACCTTACTTCTTCTTTTGAATATAATCCTAAAACAAATAACTATATTTACTCTAAAAAAGTTGGTTCGCTTAACTACCGTCCTTCGAGCAATATGTCGTTAGACGAATACCAAAAATATAGTTTCGAGCAATCTATACGCAAATATTGGAAAGACAAAATTAAAGGCGAAAATTCTGAAACACAATCGGGACTTCTACCACAATTACGCCTTGGAGGAGAAGCTTTTAATAAAATTTTCGGAAGTAATACAATTGATATAGTTCCTCAAGGATCGGCAGAATTAATATTCGGAATAAATATAAACGAAATACAAGATCCTAAATTATCGGAAAAACTACGTAAAACGACAACTTTCGATTTTCAGGAAAAAATTCAAATGAATGTTTCCGGCTCAATAGGAGACAAAATAAAACTAGGAGTAAATTATAATACCGAAGCAACTTTCGATTTCGAGAACCAAACAAAATTAGAATATGCCGGTAAAGAAGATGAGATAATAAAAAAGATTGAAGCCGGAAATATTTCCTTACCTCTTCCCGGATCGTTAATTACCGGTAGCCAAAGTTTATTTGGCTTAAAAACCGAATTACAATTCGGAAACTTAACAGTAACAAATGTTTTTTCGCAACAAAAAGGAGAAACAAAAGTAATTGAAGTAAAAGGAGGAGCACAAACTCAAGAATTTGAAGTTCTTGCCGACGAATACGATGCAAATAGACATTTCTTCCTATCGCATTATTTTAGAGAAACATACAACGATGCTTTAAAAAGCTTACCCATAATAAACTCATCGGTAAATATTACAAAAATTGAAGTATGGGTAACAAATAAATCTAGTAATTTCGATAACTCAAGAAATATTATCGGACTTTTAGATCTTGCAGAATATAACAACGATGTAATTTATGCATCAAATAGTATTATTAATAGAAATACTATTACCGGGAAATTCCCCGACAACGAACGTAACGAATTATACAACAACCTAATAAACCTAAATGGGATTAGAAATATTAATGAAATTAACAATGCATTACAGCCATGGCAAACATTCAATTATCAACCCGGGCAAGATTATGAGAAGATAGAAAATGCAAAAAAACTTCAAGACAACGAATACGACATAAATCAACAACTAGGATATATTTCGCTAAATACAGCTCTTAACGCCGATGAAGTGTTAGCTGTTGCATACGAATATACTGTAGGCGGTCAACATTTTAAAGTAGGAGAATTCTCTACAGACGGAATTAGTGCTCCTGAAGTTTTAGTTGTAAAATTACTAAAAGGAACCAACCTAACACCAACATTACCCAATTGGGATTTAATGATGAAAAACGTGTACTCTATTGGTTCTTACCAGCTTAACAAAGAGAATTTTATTTTAAATGTTCTTTATCAGGATGACAAAACCGGGAATTCGATAAATTATATTCCGGAAGGTAGCTTAAGCGACGATATTCTTTTAAAAGTATTAAATCTCGATAAATTAAATTCTCAATTAGATGCCATTCCCGACGGAAGATTCGATTTTTTAAATGGAGTAACAATAAATGCATCAAACGGACGAATATTTTTCCCGGTAGTAGAACCGTTTGGAGAATACTTACGAAATAAATTTAGTAATAGTGTCATTGCCGACAAATATGTTTTCGAAGAATTATACGATTCTACACTTACTGTTGCTAAAATGATTGCCGAGAAAAACAAATTCAAGATATCGGGAGAATATCAATCATCGAGCAGTTCAGAGATTCCGCTTAATGCATTAAATATCCCTAAAGGCTCGGTAATTATAACTTCAGGAGGAAGAAAACTTACAGAAAATATCGATTATTCTGTTGATTATAACCTTGGTAGAGTGAAAATTATTAATCAGGGTTTATTAGAATCGGGTGCCCCATTACAAATATCGTTAGAAAGCAATTCTTTGTATAGTATGCAAACAAAAACATTGTTTGGGACACACTTAGATTATCGTTTTTCTGAAGATTTTAACTTAGGAGCAACGGTTTTAAATCTTACAGAAAGACCATTAACACAAAAAGTTAGTATTGGAAGCGAGCCAATTTCAAATACCATTTGGGGCTTAAATGGTTCGTACAGAACAGAGTCTCAACTTCTTACTAGCTTAGTCGATAAATTACCTTTCCTCGACACAAAAGAAAAATCATCTCTTCTGTTTGAAGGAGAATTTGCCCATTTAATTCCCGGACACTCTAACGCAATAAAAAAAGAAGGTAACGCTTATATCGACGATTTTGAAGGCAGTGAAACATCGCTAGACATGAAAAATATTGGAGCTTGGGTATTAGCCAGTACTCCTCAAGGTCAAACAGGATTATTTCCCGAAGGAATAAGAAATAACAATTTGTCATATGGTTATAATCGTGCAAAACTATCATGGTATAAAATTGATCCTTTATTTTTAAGAAATACATCAACAACTCCCGGACACATAAAAAGAGATGCCGACCAACAATCAAATCATTTTGTAAGAGAAATTTTCGAAAAAGAAATATTTCCAAATAAAGATTACCAAAACAATATACCTTCGGCATTGCAAGTATTAAATTTAGCTTTTTATCCTAAAGAACGTGGACAATATAACTTCGACACTTACGGAGAATCAGGAATATCAAGTGGTATTAATTCTAAAGGGGTTTTGAATAATCCCGAATCGAGATGGGGTGGAATAATGCGCGAAGTAACAACAAGCGATTTTGAAACAGCCAATATTGAATATATCGAATTTTGGCTTATGGATCCTTTTGTTTACGACTCGTCTGCAACAAATAACGGAGAATTATACTTTAATCTGGGTAACATATCGGAAGATATTTTAAAAGATGGCAGAAAAAGTTTCGAAAATGGGCTTCCTACTCCTAATGAGTTAGACTTAGTTGATTCAACATCATGGGGACGTATTCCGCTAACACAATCGTTAGTTAATGCCTTTGACAATAATGCTAATTCCAGAAAATATCAAGATATTGGTTTTGACGGTTTACAAGATTTTGATGAAAGGACTTTCTTCGCATCTTACTTAGACTCATTAAAAAACATATTAAACCCTGATATTTACACAGAATTTGAAAATGATCCATCAAATGACAATTTCCATTATTTCAGAGGTAACGATTACGATGCCAATAAAGTGAGTATCCTTGAGAGATATAAAAAATATAATGGAACAGAAGGGAACTCTCCAACAGCAGATCAATCAGAAGAACCATATCCTACTACAGGAAGCACTCTGCCGGATGTTGAAGATATAAATCACGATAATACCCTAAACGAAACAGAAAGTTATTATCAATATAAAGTTAATTTAGATCCTACATCAATGGATATAGGACAAAATAAATATATTGTCGATAAAGTAACAAGAACAATAAAACTTGAAAATGGTAAATACTCAACAATAAAATGGTATCAATTTAAAATTCCTATTCGTAATCCCGACAAAACAATTGGTTCTATTCGCGATTTTAAATCGATTCGTTTTATGCGTATGTTCTTGCGAGGATTTCAAGACAGCGTTATTTTACGATTTGGGAAATTAGATCTTGTTAGAAGCGAATGGCGAAAATACAGTAATTCGTTAATGGAAGGACACGAGGCTCTTTCTTCTCCTGAATATACAAGCGGAAATTTCGAGATTTCTTCGGTAAATATTGAAGAAAACAATCAAAAATCTCCTGTTAATTATATTCTTCCTCCGGATATTGATAGAGTTATTGACCCAACAAATCCTCAATTACGCCAGCTTAACGAACAGGCAATAGTTCTTAAAATTAGAAACCTCGACGATGGCGATAGCCGGGCTGCATTTAAAAATATTAATCTTGATATTCGTCAGTACAAAAAACTAAAGATGTATGTACACGGTGAAGCCATTGAAGGAGAGATATTAGAAGATAAAGATTTAAGGGTATTCATCCGACTAGGAACCGATTATAAAAATAACTACTACGAATATGAGATACCACTTTACTTAACACCGGCAAGAAGCGATTACAACAATAATAGTACAGACGACCGTAAGATTGTTTGGCCCGAAGATAACAATATCAATATCAACTTAAGTGTTTTTCAGGATATTAAACAAGCCCGTAACGATGAGATGCGTCGTTTTGGTTCTACAATAGACTATTCTTCTATTTTCTCTATCCTATCAGATGAAAAACGAATAAGCATTTCCGGGAATCCAAATCTAAGTAATATTCGTACCGTTCTTATTGGGATAAGAAACCCCAGCAAACAGAACAATGCTCTTGCTTCTGACGATGGGATGCCAAAATCGGGAGAAATATGGTTTAACGAACTTAGACTTTCCGATTTTAAAGAAGATGGTGGCTGGGCAGCAAAAGCACGTTTATCGGCACGTTTAGCCGATTTAGGCTCTATTAATATTTCCGGAAGCACAAGTACACCCGGTTTTGGAAGTATAGAAAAGAAAGTTAACGAACGAAGTAAAGAAGAAATATATCAATACGACATTTCTACAAACTTAAATTTTGGTAAATTCTTTCCTAAAAAATTAGGAGTAAGTATTCCAATGTATGCTGGTTATTCAAAAGGAATTATTAATCCGCAATATAATCCATTAGACCCCGACATTCTACTAAAATCGGCTATAAATAATGCTCCAAACAAGGCTGCGAAAGACTCTATAAAAAATATTGCACAAGATATTACAGAAAGAAAAAGCATTAACTTTACTAATGTTAAAATTAATAAAACAGAAGGGAAACCTCACTTTTACGATCCTTCAAATCTTGCTCTTAGTTATTCATATAATGAATTATTTGCCCGAAATATTAATACCGAATATAATATACAAAAAAACTATAGAGGAGCCTTAAGTTATAATTATAGTGCACGCCCCAAGAATGTAGCTCCTTTTAGAAAAGCTAGAGGAATACTTAATTTTAAAGCTTTACGACTAATTAAAGATTTTAATTTTTACTATTCTCCTTCTAACATCTCATTCCGAACAGATTTATACAGACAATATAATGCCTTAAAAAATCGTAATATTAACAATCCGGCAATTAGAATCGAACCTTCATTTAATAAGAATTTTACATGGAACAGATTTTATGATATAAAGTTTGATCTTTCAAAATCGATAAAAATAAATTTCTCGGCACGTAATACTGCTCGTATCGATGAACCTTTAGGAATGGTAGATAAATCAAGAGACATAAATAGTTATGAGCACTGGAAAGATTCGGTATGGACAAATATTCTTAACGGAGGTCGTAATACTCAATACAATCATTTATTCGATGTAACATACAGACTACCAATAAACAAACTACCTTTGTTAGACTGGCTTAGTGCTTCGGCAAGATATAATGCAACATACAATTGGGATGCCGGACCAATATTAGAAGATAAAACAAGAAATCTTGGAAATACAATAAGAAATTCAAATACTTCTCAGCTAAACGGACAAATGAATCTTTTGAGTTTATATAATAAAGTTGGTTTTCTGAAAAAAATAAATCAAAAATACTCTAAAAGCAAGCAAGCAAGGAATAAAAAAGCACAATATAAAGAAGTAACATACAAAGAAGAAAACATAAACCTAAAAGCTAACAGAAGTAAATCTATATATCATAATTTATTTACTGAAGATATTACAGTTAAATTCTTTAATTCTAAGGGAGAAAAAATTGAAGGTGAATTCGATGTTATAAGTAATAAACGGATAAAGGTAAATTCTAAAAAAGATATAAAAAACTGCACAATTCTTATTACCGGAAAAATAAAAAAGAAAAATAATCCACTAATACTTATTGCAGAAAATTCTGCACGCTTATTAATGTCGGTAAAATCTATTTCCTTATCATATTCTCAAACACAAGGATCTGCAATGCCAGGTTATACTCCCGAAACAAAATTCTTTGGACTAGAAAAAAACAATAATATTTTTGCTCCTGGAATTCCTTATATTTTAGGTATTCAAAATCCAAATTTTGCCAGTAATGCAATAAATAATGGTTGGATAACAGAAGATTCTACTCTTAACACCCCATATTTAGCTACTTTTAAAAACAATATTAATTTCAGAGCATCGCTAGAACCAATAAAAGGGCTACGAATAGATATTACAGCCAATAGAACTTATGCAAAAAATAGTAGTTCTTTCTATTTACCGGCAAAATTTAATTCCGATCCCTATAATCAACAAACAACAGGTAATTTTTCAATATCGTATATTACCCTCGGCACATCATTTGAAAATATTATAAGCAAAAATAATTATTCTTCCGAGGCATTTAATAATTTTAAAGAATATAGAAAAACTATTTCGTATAGATTAGCACAAAAAAGAATTCCAAATAGCGAACATAACTATTCTCCATTTAATCCTGCCGATCCTGAAAATCCTAACAATGGATATTATGAAGGTTACGGAGAATTATCGCAAGATGTATTAATACCGGCATTTTTAGCCGCCTATGGCATTCATGATGCAAATACTATTTCGTTAAATAAATTTCCGGTTATACCAATGCCAAACTGGAGAATAACATTTAACGGCTTAAAAGAACTTTCGTTTATTAAAAAATACTTTAAGTCAATTAACTTAAGTCATACATACAGATCGTCGTATAATATTGGTTCTTACACTAACCACATCGAATATACTGAAGACGACGACGGATATAATTATGTTAAAAATATGCAATTCAATTTTGTTCCAAAAGACGAAATAAATTCAATATCTATAAATGAACAATTTAGTCCGTTACTAAATATTGATATGACATGGAACAATAATCTTACTACCCGATTCGAGATAAAGAAAACAAGAACCTTGACATTAAGTTTTGCAAATAATCAACTCTCAGAAATAAAAAACGAAGAATTAAGTTTTAGTATAGGCTATCGTTTCGACGATTTCAACCTTATTGTTAATTTTGGAAATAATCCTGAGAATTATAAAAGTAGTTTAAATGTACGTGGAAATTTTAGTTTACGAGAAAACAAAACAATACTACGTAAACTAGCCGAAGGGATAGACGATATTACAGCAGGTCAAAAAGCTTTAATAATAGGTGTTTCTGCCGATTATATGCTTAGCGACAGATTTACAGTAAGATTTTTCTTCGACAGAAATGTTAACGAACCATTTGTATCTAGGTCGTATCCAACATCTAACACTAAAATTGGTTTTAGTTTTAGATTTACTTTAGCGCAATAATTTTTGTTTAATAAAATTTTATGTATTTTTGAATGATTATATTTTACCAAATTCAATAAAAAATTAATTATGAATATACCAGAAAATCTTAAGTACACAAAAGATCACGAATGGGTTCGTGTTGAAGGAAATGAAGCTTTTATTGGAGTTACAGAATTTGCTCAAGAAGAACTTGGTGATATTGTTTTTGTAGAAGTAGAAACAGAAGGTGAAGATCTTGAAAAAGAAGAAGTATTTGGAACTATTGAAGCTGTAAAAACTGTCTCTGATATGTTTATGCCTACATCAGGGAAAGTTCTAGAATTTAATGCCAATTTAGAAGATGCTCCTGAAACAATTAATAAAGATCCTTATGAAAATGGATGGATAATAAAAATTGCTCTTTCAGATATTTCTGAACTAGACACTCTTTTAGATGCTACTGAATATAAAAAATTAATAGAAGCATAATAAAATAATAAAAACATTTTAAAAAAGGTTATCTCACAAGCAGATAACCTTTTTTTATTGGTAATTTATATCTTATAAAGTTTTTCTAATTTCATTTTCTTTATATCCTTCAATAATATCTCCGGTTTTAATGTCGTTAAACTTGTCAATATTTAATCCACATTCGTAACCCGATGTAACTTCTTTTACATCATCTTTAAATCGTTTCAACGAGCCAAGGTCTCCGGCATAAATAACAATACCATCGCGTATAATTCGTATTTTGGTATTTCTTGCGATTTTCCCATCTTTAACCATACAACCGGCAATTGCTCCTACTTTCTTTATTTTAAATACATCGCGTACTTCAAGAGTTGCAACAATTTCTTCTTTTATCTCAGGAGAAAGCATACCTTCCATAGCATCTTTAAGATCGTTAATAGCATCATAAATAATAGAATATAATCTGATATCTATTTCTTCTTTTTCGGCTAATTTTCTAGCATTCATTGATGGACGCACTTGGAAACCAACAATAATAGCATCAGAAGCAGCAGCGAGCAATACGTCAGATTCTGAAATTTGACCTACTCCTTTGTGAATAATGTTTACTTGAATTTCTTCATTTCCAAGTTTTAATAACGAATCAGACAATGCTTCAATAGAACCATCAACATCACCTTTAACAACAACATTTATCTCATGGAAATCTCCAATAGCAATTCTTCTACCAATTTCATCGAGGGTAATATGTTTTTGTGTACGTAAATTCTGTTCACGTTGTAATTGTTCTCTTTTATTTGCTATATCACGAGCTTCTTTATCGCTTAGCATAACATTAAACTTATCACCGGCTTGCGGTGCTCCGTTTAATCCAAGAATTTGAACCGGAGTAGCCGGTCCTACTTCTTCAACCTTATTACCACGTTCATTAAACATGGCTTTTATATGACCATACTGACTTCCGGCAAGCAGAATATCACCTAATTTTAATGTTCCGGCCTGAACAAGTATAGTAGCCATATATCCTCTTCCTTTATCAAGAGACGATTCTATAACAGTTCCATTTGCTTCTTTATTCGGATTAGATTTTAAGTTGAGCATTTCTGCTTCAAGCAATACTTTTTCTAATAATTCTCCTACATTAGTTCCATTTTTTGCCGAGATATCTTGCGACTGATATTTTCCACCCCAATCTTCGACAAGATAATTTTTTGATGCCAATTCTTCTTTTATCTTTTCAGGATTTGCTCCCGGCTTGTCAATCTTATTAATAGCAAACACAATAGGAACTCCGGCAGCACTTGCGTGATTAATTGCTTCTTCTGTTTGAGGCATAACATTATCGTCTGCCGAAACAACAATAATTACAATATCGGTAACCTGAGCACCACGAGCACGCATTGCAGTAAACGCTTCGTGCCCTGGAGTATCAAGAAAAGTAATTGTTTTATTATTTTTTAATTTTACATTATAAGCTCCAATATGCTGTGTAATACCACCTGCTTCGCCTCCAATAACATTTTCTGAACGAATAAAATCGAGCAAAGATGTTTTTCCATGATCGACATGTCCCATTACAGTAACAATAGGCGAACGTGGTAATAAATCTTCTTCAGCATCTTGATTGTCGGTAATTGCTTCGTGTACTTCAACACTAATAAATTCAACTTCGTGATTAAATTCATCTGCAACAAGCACAATTGTCTCAGCATTTAATCTCTGATTAATAGACACAAGCATTCCCAAATTCATACAAGTACCAATAACACTATTAACCGGAACATCCATTAAAGATGCTAATTCGTTAACAGAAACAAACTCGGTAACTTTTAATATTACCTTTTCGTCTTCTATTCTTTGTTCTTCTTCTTGTTTTTTCTGACTTATTGCATCTCTCTTATCTCTTCTATGTCGAGAACCTTTTGATTTTCCTTTAGAAGTTAAACGTGCAAGAGTATCTTTAATTTGCTTTTGTACATCTTCTTCGGTTATCTCAGTCTTAACAACTCTTTTTTTATTTATTGGTCCTCTATGAGCATCCTTTTTATTTACAAAACGCTTTCTTTCGGGGCTTTGAGTTTTAACATCAGTTCCCACTTTTTCTTTATGAATACGTTTTCTTTTTTTCTTTTTAGCATTCTGTTGTTTTTTATCGTTCGAAGAAGCCACAGGTTTTTTCTTCTTTGAAGTTTTTTTCTCGTCAGGCAATTCAATTTTTCCAACTACCGTAGGACCTGCAAGTTTTTTCCTTTTAGCCTTAAAAACAAGATCTTCACTTTTTACATCTCTCTTCTCTTCAATATTTTCTTTTACATCTTTTTTGATGTTCTTCGATGTTTCTATTTGTTTATCGGCTTTTGGCTTAGTTTTAATGTCGGCTTTTGATTCAATTTTCTTTTCGTCGACAGATTTTTTCTTTTTTGCTACTATTTTTTTCTTTTCTACAAAAGTTCTTTGTTCTTCAGCTTTTTGCTTTTTTGTTTTTTTATCAGGTCGAGTTTTCTGATTCAAAGAATCAAGATCAATCTTCCCAACAACATGCACCTTCTTTTTTTCAAAATTTTCTTTCGTTGTATCTTCTTTTTCTAGATTTTTATCACTTTTTTTTGTTGCCGGCTTTATTTCATCAACAATCTCTTCGTCCTTTGTTTCCTTAGGTCTCTTAGATTTTTCTTCGCTTTTAGTTGCAGGTTTTTCTTCAGATTTTTTTACTTTCTTTTCAGGACGAGTTTTCTGGTTCAAAGAATCTAAATCTATTTTTCCAACAACTTTTACTTTTTCATCTTGCTCAATATTAGCAGACCCAGTTTTTTCTGACATTTTTACTGATACATCTGATTTTACTGATTTTCTTTCGCTCGCACCAGAACTACTAACATCAGTAATTAATATTTCGTCATCGTTTGGGTTTTCAATTTCTTCCTTAACATCTTCTTCCTTAAAGTCGTTAATAGAAACTGCTTCCTTATTTTTGTGATAATTAGAAAGACTAAGCTTTTCCGATTCTTTTTTTGCCGAAACATCTGAACTATATTCTTTAATAAGAATTTCGTGAATTTCAGCTGAAAGCTTTGTATTAGGATTTGAATCAATATCAAATCCTTTCTTATTTAAAAATTCAATAATTGTAGAAATTCCAACATTAAATTCTCTGGCTGCTTTACTAAGCCTAGTTGTTTTTTTTCCTGTTATCATAGTTCGTCCTAATACTATTTTTCTCTTCTAAAATATTCAAAAAAAAGATTTACTAATATATAATAATGTAATAACTTATTCAAATTCTGCCTTAAAGACTCTTAAAATATCATCAACGGTTTCTTCTTCAAGATCTGTACGTTTGAGTAAATCTTCCTTTGTAAGCTCAAGAACACTTTTAGCAGTATCGCATCCTATAGCCTTTAATTCGTCAATAATCCATTTATCGATTTCATCAGTAAACTCGTCAATAACAACATCTTCGTCGTCTTCAACTTCAGATTCTCTATACACATCAATCGTATATCCTGTAAGCTGGCTAGCCAATCGAATATTTAATCCACCTTTACCAATTGCTAATGATACTTCTTTAGGTTCTAAATATACATTGGCAGATTTTTTCTCTTCGTTAATTTTTACAGAAACAATTTTAGCCGGATTTAATGCTCTTTGAATATATAATTGCGTATTTGTTGTATAATTAACAACATCAATATTTTCGTTTTTAAGCTCTCTAACAATACCATGTATTCTAGAGCCTTTCATTCCCACACAAGCTCCAACCGGGTCAATACGTTCATCGTATGACTCAACGGAAACTTTTGCTCTTTCTCCGGGTACTCTAACAATTTTCTTTATAGTAATAAGTCCATCGAAAATTTCAGGCACTTCTAATTCGAAAAGTCGCTCAAGAAAAACAGTAGATGTTCTAGAAAGAACAATATACGGATTATTATTCTTCATTTCAACTTTAATAACTACTGCTCTTAAGGTATCGCCTTTACGGAAGAAATCAGATTGTATCTGTTCTGATTTGGGCAACAATAATTCATTATCTTCGTCATCAAGAACTAATATTTCTCTTTTCCAAATCTGATAAACTTCACCGGTAATAATATGTCCTATTTTTTCTTTATATATTTGAAAGATATTATCCTTTTCTAAATCAAGTATTCTATTTGAAAGATTTTGTCGAAGAGACAAAACTGATCTTCGTCCAAAATCGTCTAATTTAACTTCATTGGTAACATCTTCTCCAATTTCGTAATCATCATCAATTTTTTTGGCATCAGAAAGTCTTATCTGAAGATTTTCGTCTTCAAGACTATCATCTTCAACAACTTCTCTATTTCTCCAAATCTCAAAGTCTCCCTTGTCGATGTTTATTATTATATCAAAATTCTCATCAGTTCCATATTTCTTTAATAACATATTTCTGAATACATCTTCTAGAACCGACATCATAGTTGCTCTATCGATATTTTTCAGTTCTTTAAACTCCGAAAATGTGTCTAATAAATTCAAATTTTCCATCTTATTGCTTTTTACTTAAATTTGATAATAACTTTAGTAGATTTTATATTATCAAAATCTAATTGGAACTTCTCTTTAACTGTTTGTTTTTTCTTTTTACCTTCAATATTCACTTTCATCTCTTGCTCAAATTCAATTCCCTTATCAGAAACAGATACTAAAACGATATTAAATTTTTCCCCTTCTTTGGTAATTATTTCTACCTCATTACCAATATTTTTTTTATATTGTTCTATAACTACAAATTTTTCCGACAAACCAGCTGACGACACTTCTAATGCATAATCTTCAATATCTCTATCTAACTTGCTTTCGAGATACTTACTTAACTCAATACAATCGGAAATACTAAAATTATTATAGCTATCAACAATAACTTTTATTTCATTTGAAGAACTAAGCGATATCTTAACAATAAATGCATCGTTATAATTACCTATTACTTCTTCTACAAATGCTTCTATATCTTGTTTACTAATCATTTATTTAAAATAATAAAATAGGGGACAATGTCCCCTAGCACTTTACAAGTACAATTTCAGCCGCAAAAGTATAAAGAATACTTCAATTCTCAAAATTATTTGCTTGAAAATTAGCTTATTTTATCACTCCAACAAATATTTATTGCATAATTTCAGAATTAGACTTACTTCTGGGAAGTTTGATAATTAAACTAAATTTATTATATTTTTTTTAAAAGACATTAAGTAATAAAATTTATCAAGTTTTTTTATTCCAAATAACTA
>CAZDCZ010000057.1:0-7143 GCA_964504155.1 uncultured Bacteroidales bacterium
ATTGGGCTTTCAGCCCGGATTATAATGATTCTCCACAACTTTTTAAAGTGATCCGAATTCATGATTATAAAAACTCATGAATAATACAAGTTTAATATGAATATTAAAAAATATTCATATTTTTACAATAAGACAATTTATAGTTCTATTTATGAAAGAACAAGAAATAATTATTGTAAACAATATCCCTGAAGAAATATATAAGAAAATAGTAATTAAGGCTATTAAATATTCTTTAATCTCGTTCCCTTTTACCATAAACAGGATGCATATTTCCGATTTGAATAAAAGACTATATAATATTTCGAAAGGGAAAATTGCTGAAGGTATTTTTGAGTTTTTTTGCCAAGAAAATAATATTGCTACAAATTTTAAGATCTGTCAAACACCATTCTACTTACCCGATAAACGAGATTTTATTTGTAATAACTCAGAATGGGATATAAAGAATAATTTCATTTATCATGATAATAAACTACTAACTAAAAATAAATATACCGATTTACCTGCCCTTGTTCCTGCACGAAGCATCTACGACCAATGGGGAAATAGGGATAAACATAAATTCGATTTTACAAAATCGATAAATTATGTTTTTTCTTTTATGAAAGCTTCAAGTAAAAACAATAAAAATTCGTTCTTTGATATTAATTTAAGCTCAGAACAAATTAAGTTTATTACAGAACTATCGTTAAAATATAGTAGTAGTAAACAAAATTCTAAACCTTTTGAAGAAGATTGGTTCTGGGAAAAAATGAAAGAATTCAAAAATCACGATTTATCATTCTATTTGAAAGAAATGCCATATTTAATAATTACCGGGTATGCAAATAACAAACATTGGGATTTGTTTAAGATAACAGATAATAAAGGAAATAGCAGTTTTGATAATTACGCATCGGGAGAATGGTATAAACAATCGAGAAACGAGAAACTATCGTTTCTCAACGGAACTATTATAACAAGAATCCCAAATGCAACAATTCCTGTGTCATACCTTCCTGCATTTAGTTCTTTATTTCCTCGTTTAAGAGATAAAATTAATTATGCAAAATTCAAATAGTAAATAAATAGAAGCTATACTGAAATAGTAATCGGATAACTATCGGATAACTATCTAAGTAATTGACAATCAGGTTTGAAAATTTTCAGATATTTCAAATTTGAGTCATCCGATGACTTTATAGCATTAAATGGAAAATGCTTAAATAAAAATAAATAATTATAAATTCCACTTAGCAGTGGGAATTCAGAATTTATTCAATTATAGATAAAATAAAAAATGATTATTAACCATCACCGTCGAATCTGCAATTCGGGGCTGTATTAACAATCATTTTCAATACAAATATATAACAAATGAGTATCAAATAAAAACAATAATATTATACCAATAAACTTTAAATAGAAAACGCTTAAGTACAAAATAGGCATTAAAACACTGCTATTTCTTTTTCTCCTGATGATTTTGCAAATGCTCTAAACATCAGATTAGTATTAAAAACTGTAGCTATATTTCCATTTTTATCAACAGCAATAATTCCACCATTCCCATTTATATGAGCAAGTTTTTTATTAATAACTAGTTCGGCAGCATCATTCAGACTCATATTTTTATATTCCATAAGAGCAGATATATCGTGAGCAACAGTATAGCGAATAAAAAACTCTCCATGTCCGGTAGCAGAAACAGCACAAGTATTATTATTTGCATATGTTCCTGCTCCAATAATTGGGGAATCGCCTATTCTTCCATATCTTTTATTTGTCATTCCACCGGTTGAAGTTCCAGCTGCAAGATTTCCTTTTTTATCTAATGCAACGCAACCAACAGTACCATGTTTTTCTGCTTTTAAAATTTTCTGTAACGATTTCCATCGTTTTTCTGTATAGAAATACGAAGAATCAACAATTTCTAAACCTTGCTTCTTTGCAAAGGCAGATGCTCCTTTTCCCGACAACAAAACATGTTCAGAATTTATCATTACCTCCCTAGCCGCAGATATAGGGTTTTTTATATCTCTAACACCTGCAACAGCACCGGCGTTTAAATCTCTACCATCCATAATTGACGCATCAAGCTCGTTATGTCCATCGTGAGTAAAAACAGCACCTTTGCCTGAATTAAACAAAGGACAGTTCTCTAGATAATTTATTGTTTTCTCAACAGCATCAAGACTTGAACCATTATTTTTTAAAATATTTTCGCCTATCTCTAATGCTTTTCCTAATTCGTTTTTATATTGTTGTTCGAGATCTTCCGGAATATTATCTCGCGATGCATTACCAGCTCCACCATGAATTACTATTGCATATTCAATTGTTTTCTTTGCTTGTTGAGAATTTTTCTTATTATTACACTGAATTAAGAAAATACTTAATATCAGAACTACAATTAATAATTTGAATTTCATGAGATTAGTTTTTGTTTAATAAATTCTTAATGCATAAAAATAATAATATTACTTTCCTTTTAGACAAATTAATTAAAAACTTTTTTTTACAATTCATATTATTTTTTTAAAAATCCTATGAGAGCACTTCTTTTACGAAAAAATAATTTAAAAATTACAAATGTATCTTTGGTGAGATTTTTGATTACAATACGAATTATTAGCTAAGTTAGATATAAAGATTAATTATTCTTTACAAATAAAATTTCGATTTTTGTATTTAGCTTAATAATATCTTTTATTTCTAATAAATTTATAATATTTTAGAAAATTAAATAAACAAGCCATTAATTAACTACTATGAAAAAACTTATACTTTTTTTAAGCATTATTTTGCTAATAACATCATGTGCTTCGAAACGTTATGCCAAGAAAGCTACAAAATTCGAAAAAGCAGGATTATACGAGGAAGCTGCCAATTACTATTTTCAATCATTACAGAAAAAGGCATCGAATGTAGATGCTGTTCTTGGTTTAAGAAAAGACGGACAAATTGTTCTCGATCGTAAACTAGCTAATTTTACAAAAGCATATAAGCAATCGGAATTTAAAACAGCTGTTTATAATTATCTGGAAGCTGAAAAGTATTATAATAAAATAAAAACAGTAAATATAGAGCTTTCGTTTCCTGAATATAATAAAGAATATTACAAAGAAGCCAAAGACGATTATCTTGGAAAGATATATGCTAGTGGCATTGAAGCTATAAACAGAGAAGATTTTATTGAAGCTGAAAAAATATTTGGAGAAATTGTTGGAATAGATAAGGAATATAAAGACGTAAAAGAGCAATATATTATTGCAAAATACGAACCTATGTATAGAAAAGGGAACCAAGAACTCGATAATAATTTATTCCGCTCTGCATATTATACTTTCGAGAAAATTATTAATGGTTCGAAAAGAAATTACAAACAATCGCTTGAGTTAAAAGCTGAAGCATTAAAGAAAGCAACAATTACAATATTAGTTCCTGAATTTTCTAATCGTGTTAATTATCGCGATAAGACTTCTTCGATTATAACATCGAAAATAAAAGGAGATTTAAGTAATCTGAAAAATCCATTTATCAAAGTAATTGAGTTATCATCATTAAGTTCTAACATTCTAAATAACAACAGATCGATAAACTATCAAGCTGCAAATTTAGCCGGCATTAAAACTATTCTTATTGGTGAAGTTATACAATCGTATAAAAACGAAGGAAAATTATTAACTAGTACTAAAAGAGGATATTTAAAAGAAGTTACTAAGGTAAAAAACGAACAAGGCGAAGAGAAAAAAGAAGTTAAATATCATAAAACTACTTACACTGATAATAGTAAAACTAATAAAGCTAATATTAAAGTAAACTTTAAATTAATATCGACAGAAACAAACGAAGTTTTAACTTCCGACAATGTTTCTCTTGTTGCTAAAGACAAGGTTCATTATGCAAGATTTAATGGTGATAATAAAAAGCTGATACCCGGATATTGGAAATATAAAGGACGTAAAACTGCCGAAGATGTTGTAAAAGATAATTCAGTAGAAACCAACAAATTACATAAACTTTTAAAAGCCAATTCAAGTATTAAATCTTCTGATGCTTTATTAAACGGTTTATTTGTTGATGTGTCGAAACAAATAAGCGAAAAAATTGATAAATATAACCCTGAGAAATAATGAATAAATATATTTTACTAGTCTTAGTTTTATTTTTAAGTTCTTGTGCTGCAAAAAAGAAAGCTGCAGAATTAGAATTATATCCGGAATGGGTTAAAATAAAACCAATTGTTCCGAGTTATTATATTGGAATAGGAAGTGCTAAAAAAGTTGGCACTGTAACTCAATATACAGCCGAAGCACGCAGAGATGCTTTGAGCAATATGGCAGAAGACATTTCGTCGCAAGTAAGTTCTTCGTCGGTTTTACATACCATTGAAAACGATTATGGAGTAACAGAATCGTTTATTCAGAAAATTGAAATTGAAACAGATGATTATTTAGAAGGATTTGAGCCTGTTGATTCGTACGAAACAGAATCGTTATATTGGATATATTATAGAATATTCAAAAGTACGTACCGAGAAATGAAAGAACAGAAAAAGCAAGAAGCAATTGCCAATGCTTTAGCTAAATACGAATCGGGACTTCAACAATTAAACGAAAACAAGCCTAAAGAAGCAATTAGCTTTTATTTACAAGGACTGCAAGCATTAAAAAGATATCTGTCGGAAGAAACTCCTACCGATTTCAATGGCAATTCTATAGATCTTGGGAGTAAATTATATTCATCGTTAAACGATATTCTTTCGAATTGTACAATACAATCGGAAAAAGAAGAATTTTCAGTTACACGTGGTAAAACTATTAGAGAACCAATAAGGTTTCAGGTTTTGTTTAATAACACTCCGATAAATGATTTACCTATACATTTTTCGTATAGTGGAGGGTATTTAAAAAACAATGTTGTAAATACTGATATTAACGGTTGGGTTGAATGTTTTCCGGGAGTTATTAAATCGAAAAATACTAGCGAGACACTTACTGCAAAAATCAATATCGAGCGTATTGCCAATAAAGCCGTTGACGATTTGTTTATTAGAGGAATTGCATTAAAAAAGAAACTTAATTCAAGCAAATGTTATATTAATATTCTTGCTCCTAAAGTATATTTTAGCATATCTGAATCTCCTTGTTCAAACAACAAATGTTCGAGAATTACCGAGACATTTGTAGAAAGAGCTACATCTAGAAATTTTGATGTTACGGATATTATAAGTGATAGTAATTATTATTTCGAACTTAGTTATAAATTCAAACCAGGACAACGTGCCGGCAATTTGGTTCAAGTTGAAATTATTTCGGAATTAAAAGTTACAAATGCTGAGCATAAAATTTTATTTATAAAAAAGATTGCAAATATCAAAGGTGTTGGAACAACAATTAATGAAGCAGAAGATAAAGCCTTTCAGGAATATTTAAACTCATTAAAAAGAAGATATTTCGAACAAGGATTTAATAAGCTATTTTAAATTTTTTTTTTTGATTATTTATTAAGGTGGGATTAAAATATCCCACCTTTTTTTATTTGATTTGTCTAGTAATGAAATAAGTTGACACAAAAAATAAATAGTAAAATATATTTATAATCAAAAAAAATGAAGAGTTCAAGACTTGATTTGCATAAATAATTTTAAATAACATTTATTATTTAACGATCCTCGAATATGAAATCGTGCGAGATTTTCGCCCTGTTTCATTATTACCCATTAATATTATTAATAAATAATTCTAATTGTTGCATTTATCTATTTATTCTTACTAATAGTCAGGGCGCGACTTAAAGTCGCACTCTGACTTAATCCTGTTTTTCAACTCTGTCATGTACTACGAACTCTGAAAGGGTTAGTAATTAAATATAAAATGATTATCCGTATAATTACCTAACATAAAGATTGATTTTCTTCATTTACCCCGTCCCTAAAGGGTGTGAAGAAAATCATTTTGCTCCCTTTAGGGTTTGGGGTAAACAAATTGATTTTCAGTAAATATAATGTTCGTTAAGGTAAATATGCGGATATTCATTAAATATTAAAACCTTCATTCGGCATATGCCAAATGAAGGGTTATAAATCTATTATATTAAAATGTTAGAATTTAAAGAAAAGCTCTCTCTCCAACTTCCGTGCCTTTTGTAAAGTTTTTGTTGTGTTTTATCATTTTATTTTAATCTATTATTTTTCAAAAAAAATCAGTCCACTCTGCATCGCTTGGCAAATGCCAGCCATCAGTAGTTGTAATTTTTGTTTGTTCGCTATAAATTATTACATCTTTTATTGTAATGTATGCTTTTACATAGTAATCTGTTAAAGGATTTAAACTTTCTATATTTTTATTAAAACTTGTACCGCTCAATGTTCCTGATTCTGTTTTTGAGTCACTGGTTGTAGGGTGCCCTGAAGTATTCCAACATAAACCATGTTCGCTTATGCTATAACTGCTTTTGTTGGTTACATTACAAGTTAAATAGGCAGAACTGCTGCTTACACTAATTTTGGTTAAAGTTAACTCAATTTTATTTGTTAGTGCATTTTCAATGGTTGGTAGCTCTTCGTCTTTGCAAGCCTTTTATACTCACGGGGTGACTTGAAGTCACCCCGTGAGTATATTTTACTCTGAACTATTAAAAGCTATAGTATTTAAACGTACTGATGCATACCAACCTACTTTACCAATTTGCCCTATACTTAAACCCAGTGGTGCTGTATAAGCTGAATTACGTAAACTGTAATTTCCTGAGTAATGTACAAAAAAGTGTTTTTCTATTTTTTGGTTAATAATTTCGGCTCGTACATCAAAAAAAATATCTCCTTCCAAAGAATTTACATCTTTATATGGATCCCAAAATATTTTATGTTTTCCTGCTTTAATATTTTCACCAACATTGCCAGAAACAGTTTTCATGGGTCCTTGAAAAGTTTTGCCACCATCTAAGCTAACATAAAGATTAACATTAAATTTCTGGTTGAATTTTGCACCAATAAGTGTGTAATCTACTTTTATTATATTACCTGTTAATTGCGAATTTACGTTGGTTACTTGTTGGGAGCACAAAATATTTGTAAAAAATATTATGGTAAGTGCTAAAAGTAGGTTTTTGATTTTCATATTATTATTTTTTAGTATGATAGTCACGGCGTGACTT
>CAZDCZ010000057.1:7243-19045 GCA_964504155.1 uncultured Bacteroidales bacterium
ATAGTCACGGCGTGACTTATCATAATTTTTAAAGTTCAACTAAAATCATATCTCTGTTACCATTAAACTGTGGTGTTTGTACACCAAATATTTTTTTGGAAGTATCAACTACTTTTGATTGTACAAAATCATAAAGTTCTCCGTTTGTAATTTTGCTATCATTATTTAAATCGGCTTCACCTTGCAAACCAAGGCATAAATAATATGTAAACAGTCCGGTTTGTGAAGGGTCAAAACCCAACGAAGTTTCATTTGCACCTGAAGAATTAAAAACGCTGAAATTAGGATTTTTTATCCATGGAGATATTAATTTAGGTTGTATTCTAACTCCTTTAGTTGCAACAAGATTTTTAGTTGATATTTTTTCTGAAACTCTGCTAGTTCCACTAAAACAAGCATCTAAAAATACGGTTACGCTTTTTGCTCCCAGTGCATCTAAATTCTGATATAACTTATTCAAATCATAGCCCTGAGATTCTAATCTTTCAACCTTTCCGTCTGCAGGAAATAAATAAATTTTATCACCTTTCTTGTTAGGCACTCCATACCCTGAATAAAAAACAAACAAATCTGTTTCTCCTTTTAAAATTGATTTTTGTAATTCTCCGTAGTCAGGATTAAAAATATCATCAAAAATAAAACCTGAAACTTCTTTATCTTTAAAAATTACTACCTTTTCAATTCCGAGCCTTGTTTTAAAATACTTCTTCATAATTTCAGCATCATTTTTGGCATAAGGCGCTGGTGGCAAATCGGTGTAATTTTCCACTCCAAATATTACAGCAACTGCATTAGAACGTTTGGTTTTTGATGGGCTTACACTTGCAATGTTTTTTACTGTACCTACATTTGCAGTAAATTTATTGGAAGTATATTCGAAACGGGCAACTTGTTTTTTGATTTTATCAATATCAGCCTTTACTGTTAAGGTTTGTGTTTCGGGGGGCTTTTGATTTAATGCTATTGGTAATTGGTATTTATTTAAACTGCCATACCCCAATTCTTCAGATAAACTCATGAATATTGGAAGTTTACTCGATGATGTTACCCGTTTATTTGGACTTACAGTTAGCCAAAATTCCTTAACTTCACCTATAGCAAAACTGCCTAATTCTCCCTTATTGTTTTCAAGATAAATATTATCGTCAGTTGTATAAACATCGAATTTTACTTTATTAGCAATATTTTGCCCGATATTCTGAACAACCAATTTAATTTTTACTTGTTCTCCTGCTTGTAATTGTCCATCTTCTACAATGGCTCCTGTTCCTTCTCCATTATCAACAATTTCATATCCTGAAAAAGTGAGTTTTGGCTTTTGATATTCAAGAGTATTTAAAACCAAATAAGCCGGATCCATATCGTAACCAAAATGCTCAGTTACATTTATTTTTAATTTATGCTCTGCTGTTTTAACCTTAAATTCTGCACTAATTGGAATAATAACTTCTGTTGATTCATCAGCGTCTATGAAATATATTTTTTTGTTATCACCAATAGTAAAGTTATAATCAGAGATGTTATCACTTATAGTAACATTTAATCCCTGAGCACGTCCTTTCCCTTTATTTATTATGGCTAGTTTTAGGTTTGCTTTTTCATCAGATTCAAGGATTCCGTTTCCGTTATTGTCTTCGAAACTTAAATCAACATAGAGATTAGGTGGTAATTCTCTTTCATATTTTGGTTCAAAACTGAACTTTTTAATACTACTCTTGAGACTACTCCGAAAACTAAAGTTGTCAATTTATAGCCGCTTATCGGATTTATAACAAACTGACGTACAGATTTATAGCTTTCAGTCTTTTTGTAAAGTTAACATCTTAGCGGCTTTTCGGAGTGGACTCACTCTTTCCACTTATTACTTCTTGTGAAAATGAAATAATAGGGATTAGTATTATTGCAAGGATAAATAAAATAGTATTTTTCATTTCATTTTCTTTTAAATTTAATTTTAAAGATAATTTTTTTTTAACAACACAACAATATAACTGTGTTTTTCAGAACATAACCTGAGATAGGGATACAGCAAAAATCTCTGCCAAAATATATCAACGAACCGTTAAAATTAAAATTCAACTTGCAAATTAATGCTAATATACTAATTTTGTAACTTATAACTCTAAACACAACAGAGATGAAAAACAGATTAAAATTATTCGTATGGTACGCTTTTTTTTGGATGGCATTTTTTACTATTGCTCGTGTTTTATTCTTATTATACGAATACACTGATTCTTTTCAACTGCCTGCTAAAGAATGGGTTTTAATTATGCTTCATGGTTTAAAACTCGATATATCGGCTACTGGATATCTATTAGTCTTTGCAGGATTATTTATAACATTTACAATCCCTGTAAAAGGGAAATACTTAAATTATTTAATAACTCCATTTACAATATTATTCCTAACAATATTTAGTATAATAATAATTGGCGATTTAGAGCTATATAAAAATTGGGGGTTCAGAATAGATACTACCCCCCTATTATATTTAAAAAACCCTAAAGAAGCAGCAGCGTCAACTCAGCTATGGCTAGAAATAGTATTACTAATATCTACTTTTTTATTAATTGGGGGATTTTCTTATATATATAAAAAACTATTTATATTAAGAATTAAAAACTTAAAGAAACAATCGTATTTATCTTCCTTAATATTCTTAATTATTACTGCAGCAATGATTATTCCTGTGCGAGGCGGAATAGGAATTGCTCCGATAAATACCGGAGCTGCATATTTCAGCAAAAACACATTTTCTAATCATGCTGCCATAAATGCACCTTGGAATCTTGGTTATTCATTAAGTAAAATGAATAATTCGAATAAAGAATATAAATTTTTTAAAGATTCGACTGCAGAAAAAATTTTTAGCGATATACAAAAAGAATCAGATACATATAAAAAAGTTTTAAACACTGAAAAACCTAATGTTGTAATAATATTATTAGAAAGTTTCACGTCGAAAGTAATTGGTGTATTAAACAATAAATACGATGTAACTCCAAATCTCGACAGTCTATCACGCAAAGGAATTTTATTTAATAATTTCTATGCAAATTCCGATAGAAGCGACAAAGGAATTGTAGCTATATTAAGCGGATACCCTGCACATCCGACAGCATCGATAATAAAATATCCATCGAAAACTCAAGCCCTTCCGTTTTTAAATAAATCGTTAGAAACCAATGGATACAAAACAAGTTTTTATTATGGTGGTGATATTGATTTTGCAAATATGCGCTCGTATTTTATAAATGGAGGCTACAACGAAATTATTAGTAAAGAAGATTTTGCCCCCGAATTATATAGGACTAAATGGGGAGTTCACGATGAAGATGTACTAAAAAAATTCTCTGAAGATATAATAAATGATACCAATCGGTTTTTTAAAGTATGTTTTACCTTAAGCAGCCACGACCCTTTTGACGTTCCGATGGAAACAAAAATAAAAGGAAACAATAGAGAAAAGAAATTTATGAACTCTGTTTATTATACCGATAAATGTATTGGCGATTTTTTTAAAAAAGTAAGCAAATCAGAAATCTGGGATAATACTTTATTTATACTCGTTGCCGACCATGGTAGTCCTCACCCCGATCATTCCCCTTCGCATACGACCGAAAAACATAAAATACCTATGATTTGGCTTGGTGGATGCTTATCGAAAACAGATACTATTATCGAAACATTTTCGTCGCAAATGGATATTCCTTCTACTGTATTAAATCAATTAAATATAAACTCGAAAGAATTCAAATACAGTAAAAACATCTTTTCCGATTCTATTTCAAGTTATGGTTTTTATACTTATAATAATGGCTTTGGATATATTACAAAAACCAGCACAGTAATATTTAATAACATAAGTAAAAAAACAGTAAGCAAAAATGATAAATTTGAAGAAAAGGATTTAAGAAAAGGAAAAGCAATACTTCAAATATTAACAAATGATTTTGTTAAATATTAAAATTTCAGAAGATACAATCTTTGCAAATATTTATTTTTGAATTGAACAAAGTATATTAAATAAGCAATATTTCTATTCTTATTTAATATATTTTGCTATTGTTTGGAGTAGTTCTGTTACACTCGTAGGTTTATAAATAAAGTCGCTACTTCCTGCATCAATACAATCTTGTTTTTCGTTATCGTACAAATATGCAGTTTGAATAATTATTTTAATTTCTGGATTTTTCGATTTTATCAGCTTTGTAGCTTCTATTCCGTTCAATACCGGCATTTTAATATCCATTAAAATGATATCAACAATATTATTCTTACAATAATCAACAGCTTCTTGTCCATTTTTCACAACAACCAGCTTAGCATTAGTTTTACTAAGCATAGCTTTTAATACTCTAATATTAGAGTACTCATCTTCGGCAATAAGAATATTTACTTTTTCCCAGTTATATATTTTCTTTATTTTATTAAATTTTTCTTTTTCATGATTTTTCTTTTTAAAAAAAACTTCGTCAGAAATAGTAAAATAAAATTTCGATCCTTTATTTATTTCTGAATCTACCCATATTTCGCCACCTAATAAATTAACTAATTTCTTAGTTATTGTTAATCCTATACCTGTGCCACGATATAGTCTAGTATTATCGTCTTCAATTTTTCTAAAATGCTCGAATATTATTTTCTGTCTATTTTTTCTAATTCCAATTCCCGAATCTTTAACAAAAAACTCAGGCAAACCATTTTCGTTAACAGAATATCCGAATTCAATACTACCTTTTTCGGTATATTTTAACGAATTATTTATAATATGATTAAAAATTTGGTTTAATCGCAATCTATCGCTATTAATAAAGGCATTGTTTAAAAAATTATTTTTACTTAATCGTAAAGAAATATTATCTTTTCCAACAATACTCTTTTCAGAGTTAAATTTTTTATATATATCGGCTAAAAATTTGTCAAGACTAATATTTTCCTTTTTCAAAATTATTTGCTTCGATTCAATTTTAGAAATATCAATAATATTTTCTATTAGTTTAAGCAAAGAATTACTACTATTTTTAATTTCTCTCACAAACTCTCGTCGTTCATTAGCAGATAGATATTCATCGGTCATAAGTTCTGAAAATCCTAAAATAGCATTCATTGGTGTTCGTATTTCGTGCGACATATTTGTCAAAAACGATGTTTTTAACAAATCCGATTCTTCTGCTTTTTCTTTTGCTTCTAGAAGTTTTTTTTCTATTTTTTTCTTTTTAGAATTATCTCTGTATATTATATATATTCCAATTTGTCCATTCTCGACTTTAATAGGAGCTCCTAATACCGATACATCAACAACAGTATTATCTTTTCTTTTTCTTTTAGTATCTTCCTTAATATATTTGCCATTAATAACAGTTACCTTATATAAATCAGCTTCTTCCTTATGACTATCTAGAACAATTAAATTATCAATAGATTTGCCAACAGCTTCTTTTTTTGCATATCCAAATAAAGCAGTAAACTCGTTATTAATATTTAAAATAATACCATTATTATCGATTAAGGCAATAGCTTCGGGCGAGCTGTCGAATAACTCTTTAAAATGAGCTCGTTCAATTTTCAAAGCATCTTCCGACTGTTTTTTTTGTATTAATAATCCTATCTGATTAGAAATAAACCCTAAAATCTCCTTATCGTTTTTAGTAAATATTTTCTTATTATCGAACAACTGAACACCCAAAACACCTACAATAATATTATCGGCAAACAAAGGTACTCCAAGCCATTGTTTAGGTATTATATTCAAGTTTTTTAAAGTTTTATTGTCGATAAGTTCATTGATCTTATCTTCATTAAGCAATAAAGCTTCTTTATTACTTAATACTAAAGACTCTATAGAGCCTGTGCAAGGAAATGAATAATATTCTCTATTATTATTTTCTATATCCGGAACATTAAATATGTTATTTGCTTTATCGTATAAAGCAATAAAAAAGTCTTTTGATTCGATAAAATTCGAAATATTAGTTTTAATTACTTTAAAAAACTCAAATAAATCGTTAGTTGTATTAATAGCGTTAGTAATATTGTGAATTAATGTCTGAATTTTTTCTTGGTGTTTTTTTTCGGTAATATCTTCTCCCATTCCTATTACAAATTCGGGATTTTGTTTTTCATCATATACAGCTGTAACAGTAATGTTTACCCATATAACTGAGCCATTTTTTTTTATATAACTTCGGTCTGTTTGATATTTTGAAATTTTTCCCGATAACAAATTTTTAATTATCTTTTTTACTACAGCAATATCTTTAGTAGAAATAAGATTAAAATAACTCATATTTTTCAATTCTTCTTCAGAATATTCCGATATTTTACAAAAAGCCTTATTCATTTTAAGTAAGTGAAAATTGGTATCTAGTATTGTCATACCTATTCCTGCATTTTCGAAAATAGAAGAAAAAAACTGCTCACTTTTCCTTAGCGATTTTTCCACTTTTTTTTGGGTAGTAATATCAGTATGTATACCAATAATACGTTGAGGATATCCATCGGCGTTCCATTTTACAACTTTTCCTCTTGCATGCAAGCATTTATAATTGCCCGATTTTAATCTTATTCTATACTCAAATATACAATTTACTAATTTGTTTCTAAAAACATGTATTATCTGTTTTTTTACTTTATAAATATCTTCCGGATGTATTAAATCTATCCAAGAATAATAATTTAATTTTATATCCGAGAAATTATATTCTAAAAATTCGTAATGACTTTTGCTTAAAATAAGTAATTTCTTATCCGGTATTAATTCCCAAAAACCTTCATTCCCACTTTCAAGTACCAATTCTATTCTTTCGGAACAAGAAATATTCTCTTCGTTATCAATTAAATCATCAGAGATTTTACCAATTAATTTTGCATTCTGGCTTCGTAGTTCTCGAAGCTCTTTTATTAATTGTTCTTTTGTTTTATCGTTATCAGGCTCTTTCATCAGAATAACTATTTTTTCAAGTCGATTGTAATATAAAAAGTTTTTATTGTATTAGCAATCATTTTTTTAAAAACATTAAGATATATTCGCCATTATCTTAAATATCTTAAATATCTTAAATCCGCGAGTTAACATCTAAAGCGTTGATAGTCGTCGGATAACTCTTTTATTAAAAATGAGGTAAAAATTAAATTAACGTATTGTCCGTCAACAGGTCATCCGACGACTTGCGAATTCTAGTCATCGGGGAATTTTAATAAGTCATCAAATAACTATTATATTGTTTTTGTCATGTACTAAAAAATTGCATATGAAAATATTGTTAATAGATATTTTACCTAATATTCATATTTTATCTATAAATATTTTATTTTTGTAGTAAGGTATTTGATAAAAACTACATAATTCTATAAAATTATTTATTATGAATAAAAAAATCATAATTATTTTAAGCATATTTACAGTTTTATTAATTAGTATATTTCTGTGTTGGTTATTATGGTTTTTTCAACCAAATAAAATCTTAAATATTTATATTCTCGACAAAACTGTACCGACACAAGAACGCACAGAACATAAATCGTTTAATTGGATTTTAAACAATAAAAAAATAACAAAAGAAAATAACAATCTATATCAATGTAATGAAGATTATTATGGTTTTTTCCCTTTAAATTTACTTAATAAAAAATTCGATTTCAAAAGCATCAGGATAAACGAAATAAACGAAATAGCAAACAAATACGATCTTTGTTACTATACCGACACATATGGGGTATATTATAACGAATGGTACAAAAATAATACTAACGAAAAAACACACCAAAGAGTTTACGGAGGCTTAAATCAAAACGATTATCTTCTTTTAAAAGAAATGAAGAAGAAGAAAAAACTGATTATTACAGAATTTAATTTTTATAATGCTCCAACCAATCCATTAATACAGGAAAAATTAGAAAATCTTTTTGGTATATTTTGGAGCGGATGGACAGGTAAATATTTTAGTTCTTTAGATTCTTCGAAAAATATTGTTCCTAAATGGATTATTAAATTATACAAAGAACAAAATAATAATGCTTGGGCATATAAAAACGGAGGAATTGTTTTTGTTCATAAATTTGGTACTATAGCTATTCTTGAAAGCAAAACACACTATATAAATAACGACTTACAAATTGTAACTAAAGATAATGTTTGTAAGAAATATAATCTGCCAAAAAACATAAAATACACAAATTGGTTCGATATAAGTTATTCGGGGGTAGAAAACGAGGTATTAGCAAATTTTGAAATTTCGACAAATGCAAAAGGAGACTCAATATTAAATAAATACAATCTGAAATCAAATTTCCCTGCAATAATACAACATAAAAATGATTATTCATTTTATTATTTTTGTGGAGATTTCGCCGATAATCCTGTTTCTTTAAACTCGTCTGATTTTAAATGTTTAAATAATATTTATCCCTACTTTATCCGAAAAAATACAAAAAAAGGATTCTTTTGGAAATATTATCGTCCTCTTATGTCGGAGATATTAGACGATTATTATGATAAGTTGAAAGTTGATGCTTGTAATAAAAATTAAATTTTGAACTTATAATTTTATATTTCCCATCAGTTATACATAACA
Source organism: uncultured Bacteroidales bacterium (assembly GCA_964504155.1). Taxonomy (GTDB): domain Bacteria; phylum Bacteroidota; class Bacteroidia; order Bacteroidales; family UBA12077; genus CAZDCZ01. The sequence goes on from CAZDCZ010000057.1 coordinate 15,823, forward strand.
TAGATAATTAAAAATATATTATTTATGTAAATTAAATAAATAACATGTGTCAAAAAGAATTTAAAGTATCGTTAATTCAAACTGATTTATTTTGGGAAGATGCCGAAAAAAATCGCATTGAAATTGGAAATAAAATATCACTTCTTCCAAAGGACACCGATATTATTGTCTTACCCGAAATGTTTACTACAGGTTTTTCTATGAATGTTAGCAAATTAGCAGAGCAATTCAAAGGAGACACTTTTTATTGGTTGAAAAACACAGCTAAAGAAAGAAATTGCTTGATAATAGGGAGTATAATTGTTGAAGAAAATAATAATTACTACAACAGATTAATTGCAATGTTACCTGATGGCAATTACCATTACTACGACAAAAGACATCTTTTTAGAATGGGAAACGAACATAAGAATTATTCCGGTGGTTTAAAACGTTTAATACTCGACTATAAAGGATGGCGAATTTGTCCATTAATATGTTACGATTTACGTTTCCCTGTTTGGAGTCGCAACAATAACGACTACGACATACTTATTTATATTGCAAACTGGCCCAAGAGTCGTTCATACGTATGGAAACAATTATTAATTGCAAGAGCATTAGAAAATCAAGCCTATGTTGTTGGAGTAAACAGAATTGGTAAAGATGAAGAAAATATATTTTATTCGGGCGAATCAATGTTAATTGATGCAAAAGGACAAATAATAAATGACGTTGAAGCAAATAAAAACACAGAAATTACGTTAAATATTAGTTACTCTGATTTAGAAAAATTCAGAAACAAATTCCCGGTTTCTTTAGATGCTGATAATTTTAAAATATTATAATCTAAGATGAGAATAAATAATCTATTTATCAAGCAATCAGAAAAAAAACAAACTACAAAAGAAAAAAAGCAAATTTTAGAAGCTTATAACAGTTTTGTTTTTACTATACAACCTCACACAAAAAAGAATAACTTAGCATTAATAAAAAAGGCATTTGATATTGCAAATGAATCGCTTAATAACTATCGTTATGTTACTGACGAACCTTATATTATTCATTTAATTAATATCTCTATTTCTGTGTCGGAACAAATCGGACTTGGCACAAAATCTATTATTTCTGTTTTTCTTTTCGAAGTTTATAATCAAGAATTATTATCTCTCGACGAAATAAAAAAAGAATTTGGAGATAAGATTACGAAAATAATAGAAGGTTCGATAAAAGTTGCTAATATTAGTACAACAAATAATACAAATCAGAGCGAAAATCTAAGAAATTTTTTAATTACTTTAGGCGAAGATATCAGGGTAACATTAATTAAATTGGCTGTAATTCTTCAGACAATGAGAAATTTGAATTATATGCCCGAAGAATATCAAATAAAACGTTCGTTAGAAACATTCTCTTTATTTGCTCCTTTGGCTCATCGACTTGGTTTATATAATATTAAATCGGAATTAGAAAACCTTGCATTTAAATTTACCGAAAATGATGAATATAAAACTATAATTAAAAAGTTAAAAAACACTACAAGTAAAAGAAATAAGTTTATAAAGAAATTCACATCAATAATTACAACAGAATTAGACTCTCAAGGTTTTGATTATAAAATAAAAGGCAGACCAAAATCGGTTTTTTCTATTCATCAAAAAATGAAAAAACAAAATGTTAATTTTGAAGAAGTTTACGATCTTTTTGCTATCAGAATAATTTTAAACTCGAAACCTAAAAACGAAAAAGCCGATTGTTGGCGTGTTTATTCTATTATTACCGATTCTTTTCAACCAAATCCTAAACGATTACGAGATTGGATATCGGTACCTAAATCGAACGGATACGAATCGTTGCATACTACTGTTGTTGGACCCGACAAAAAATGGATTGAAGTACAAATACGTACTCAACGAATGGACGAAATAGCAGAAAAAGGTTATGCAGCTCATTGGAAATATAAAGGCATTAAAGACGATAAAGATGTTGTTAACTGGTTACAAAAAATTCGCGAATTACTCGAAAACAAAAAAACAACACCATCGGAGGTAATAGATAATTTTAAGTTAAATTTATACAATAAAGAAATTTTTGTTTTTACACCTAAAGGAGATTTAAAAAAATTCCCTATAAATGCTTCTATTTTAGATTTTGCCTACGACATTCATTCAGATATAGGAGAACAATGCATAGGCGGAAAAATAAATAATAAAAATGTACAATTAAAACAACAATTAAGTAATGGCGATCAAGTAGAAATAATTACATCGAAAAACCAGAAACCAAAAAGCGATTGGTTAAACTTTGTTGTTACCTCGAAAGCAAAATCGAAAATAAAACAATTTCTTCACGACGAAGAATACAAATATGCCACAACAGGTAAAGAAACACTGAAACGAAGACTTAAAAACTGGAAAATAAAAGAAGATGACAATCTAACTCGCTTATTACTTAAATATTATAAATTAGAGAAACCTAACGACTTATATAATTCCATTGCAACAGATAAAATCGACATATCAGAAATTAAAGATATTATTCTAAATGCATCACAAGAAAATACAAGAAAAAAACAAGAAGATACTGAAAAAATACAAACACCAAAATTGGTTTCCAAAAATCAATCGAAAAGCGATGATATCTTAGAAATAGAAAATAGTGTTAATAATCTAGAATACAAATTTGCAAAATGTTGTAATCCAATATTCGGCGATGATATCTTTGGTTTTATTACTATTAATGATGGTATTAAAATACACAGAAAAAATTGCCCTAATGCTCAACATCTTCTTTCGAAATATAATTATAGAGTAATTGCTGTAAAATGGAAAAAATCAGCTAAAAAAGCATCTTTTCAAACAATTATTAAAATTTCAGGCATCGATAAACTTGGAATACTTAATAAAATTAGCGATATTATATCAAACGATATGAAAGTACATATGCAATCGATAAACATAAATTCTAACAATGGACTTTTCTCTGGAGAAATAAAACTATTGGTTGATAACAATAAACATCTCGGGAACATTATTACGAAATTAAAAAAAGAAAAAGAAGTACTAAAAGTGCAAAGACTTGATATTGATAATACTTTTTATGAATAAATACTATTAACTATTGAATCCACTCCGAAAAGTCTTCATATTATAAATATATTAAAAATAAAATATGAATAAGTCAAGTTGAAAAAATAATGTTTAGAAAAACAGACACAGCATATCAACTTTCATTACAAAGCAAT
>CAZDCZ010000058.1:0-18797 GCA_964504155.1 uncultured Bacteroidales bacterium
TCCTGTTCATCTGGATTTAAACTCACAAAATATTTTTGAATAGATGATGATTTCACTTCTTTTTTCTGTAAAAAAATAAAATAAACACAGTTATTTCAAACTAGAGCCTATTAAACTATAACTATTTAGTAATAACTAATAAACATTATTTAAGTATTAAATAATACAATAGTCCGGCAAGCTTTTGCAAACAACTTATAATTAGCTAAACAAAACTGTGCTTTTCGGAAAGTATTGTTTCCTTAACCTACCAGATTTTTAAACCTAATAGATTTAAAAAACTACCGAACTATTAATAATATGATGTTTACTAAATATATTTACAAACGTACGAGGTTTTAAAAATCTGTTAGGTTTTATGTGCATCATTTTAATGTTTGACTCGATACTAAAATATTTAAAATATACAATTATTAAACTTAACAACAAAAAATATGTCGTAGATATCTAACAATTTTTGACAAATAAGATTATTTTCGCAGACATAAAAAAATCACACTAATGAAACAAAAATCTTATATAGCATATGCAAGTGTTATACTTGCAATGATATTTTGGAGTTTTACATTTGTTTGGTACAAGGTAGTATATCAATATTACAATCCAATTACTACGGTTTTATTTAGACTGGTAATATCTTCTGTATTTTTATTGTTATTAACATATCCATTAAAAAGGCTTCAGAAACTAAAAGTTAAAGATTTCAAGTACTTTGCTTTAGTTACTTTTTATCAACCTTTTTTATATTTCATTGGCGAAAGTTATGGGGTTCAACTTGTTTCATCAACATTATCGTCGGTTATAATTGCAACTATTCCGTTATTTACAGTAATTGTATCGTTTTTTTTCTATAAGGAAAAAATCAGCAAAACAAATATTCTTGGAATAATATTTTCTGTTATTGGCGTTAGCTTGGTAATATTTAACAAAAGCGAAAATTTAACAGCATCTACACTTGGAATAAGCATGTTATTATTAGCCGTATTTGCAAGCATCGGATATTCAATAGTAATTAAAAAATTATCGAACAAATACAATTCTATTACTATTGTTACTTACCATAATATTTTGGGCGTTTTTTACTTTATCCCATTATTTTTTATTTTCGATTATAAAGATTTCTTACTATCAGGATTTTCTGATGATGCATGGGTTCCATTATTAGAACTTGCTATATTTGGCTCTTCTTTTGCATTTATTTTCTTTACATTCTCGATTAAGAAATTAGGTGTTACTAAGGCGAATGCTTTTACAAACATGATTCCTGTATTTACAGCTATATTTGCTTTTTACGTTTTAGACGAAACATTAAACACATCAAAAATTACAGGAATATCATTTGTAATTGCAGGTTTATTCTTGTCGCAAATAAAAACATTATCGTTAAAAGACAAGCTAAAAATATTTATTAAACCAAACGAATAAATATTATTAAGCTTTCATAAATTACTTTCAACTATTAAATACAAAATCAAAAAAAATAAAGCTTCTTGCTGATTTTATGCATAATAAATTTTATGTTCTATTTATTTTAAAATAATTATTAATATATTTATCTCATATTTTAATGATTTACATTATAAAGTTGCTATTTACAAAAGTAAATAGCAATAATAAAATCACAATCTCTAAATGAAACCTTATAAAAGTTTACTATTTCTCCTTTCAATATTAGCTATACTTTTTCTGATTTCTATTTTCTATCCACATAATGGTATTAAGATTAATAATCTTTTACTTAAATTCCCTAATTACAAAGAAATATTTTCTCAATCGAAAATAAAATATGCTAATATTTCTGAAATAATAAACCTCGACAACAATAATATTACAACATACGAATTTGACACTTTACCTGCAAAGCCAATATCAGACACGTTAAAAAACAACAATCTAGATTCTTTACGAACTGATAACGATAGCATTAAAACCAACAACTACAAAAAACTAGAAAAAAACAAACTATATGCAGCAATACAATATCCCGAAAATAATAAGCAATTACTTTACCCTTTTTTCGAAGAATTAAAAAACTTAAAAAACAGTAAACAATTAATACGAATTTTACATTATGGCGATTCTCAAATAGAAAGCGACAGAATTACTTCATATATACGAAACGAATTACAAAAAGAGTTTGGAGGATGTGGTATTGGTCTATTCCCTCCAATTTTAACAAAAGGCACTAGTTTGTCTATGAATCATAATCTGTCTGGTTGTTGGAGCAGATATACATTTCAAAGCATTAAAAACAAAAACATAAACCACAAACATCTTGGAATATTAATGAGTTACGGAAGGTTTTCGCCTATTTCGAACAATACAGACAATAAAATTTACAATAGTAGTATTGAACTGGAAAAATCTAATATCACTTATCTATTAACAAGAAAATTTAAACAATGCAGGATTTTTTATGGGTATAACAAAAAACCATTTATTGTAGAAATAAAAATAAACGATAAAATTACTGATGCCGAGATGATAGCATCTAGTTACAATTTAAAAACATTAAACTGGGGTTTTGACAAAACAATAGACAATATAAGTATCAATTTTAAAGGAGAAGAAAGTCCTGATATATTCGGACTTACTTTAGATGGAGAAAAAGGCATTGCTGTTGACAATATTCCTTTACGAGGCAGCAGCGGAACAAATTTCACGCAAACAGACATTGCGTTTCTTCGTTCTATGTTTCAAAAATTAAATGTAAAACTTATTCTGTTTCAATTTGGAGTAAATGTAGTACCACATGTTATTGAAAATTACGATTATTACGAGAAACAACTCTGTAAACAATTAAGCCTATTAAAAAAAATGCGACCCGATATTAATATTATCGTTATGGGAGTATCTGACATGTCGCATAACAATAATGGTATTTATGAATCGTATCCAAATATCGAAAAAATACGAGATGCTCAAAAAAATGCTGCATTCAAATCGGGTTGTGCTTTTTGGGACACATACAAAGCAATGGGAGGAAAAAATTCTATGCCACAGTGGGTATTTGCAAATCCGCCTTTAGCACGGAAAGATTTTACACATTACACATATAAAGGTTCTGTTATTATTGGAAAACTATTTTACAATGCTCTTAATAGTGATTATGACAATTTTATTAAACAAAAAGCTTTTAGCATAAAAAACACCAACGATACAAATATTAGTGATACAGCAACTTCTAAAATTAATACTAAAAAAATGCAAACAAAAAATTTTGAAAAAACAAAAACTCCTGAAAATTTAAAACAAACAAATATTACTAAATAAACTAAATGCAATAATTTAAAAAATGAGATTTCTTATTTCAACATGTATAATAATACTAACATATACTCTTTCTGCTTTTTCGCAGCCTAACACTATACCCAACTTTATACATATTTACAATAATAATTTTATTAATAATAATTCCGATTCGTTTGAACAACTAAAAGAATCATTTATTGATTTAAAAATCAAAAATAATCAAGAAATTAATATTGTTCATATCGGCGATTCGCACCTTCAAGCCGGAATGCTCTCACAAGCTATAAGAAACAACTTAATATATTCTTTTAATAATAACGATACAGCTATAGCTCCGGGTTTTATTTTCCCATATACAGTTGCAAAAACTAACAATCCATATTATTACAAAATCTATTATTCGGGAAATTTTAAATATTGTAAAAACATCGACAAAGAAAAAGACTGCAAACTAGGATTATCAGGCATAACACTACAAACAAACGACAGTATAGCAAGTATTGATATTAAGATGAGAATTCAAAAATCGCTACCTAAATATCAATTTATTAATATCAAAATTCTTCATAATAAACCAACAAATTATCAACTTAAAATAAATAACGAATTAGCATATTTTACCGATAGCACAAAATCGGTATTTAAACTAAATAAATATACCGATTCAATACATTTAGAAATTCTAAACAATGGCAATTCTGTAAAAGAATTTTCGTTATTCGGAATTATATTAAATAATAATTTAAATGGAATAAATTATCACACTATTGGAATAAATGGTGCAACATCCAGTTCGTATCTTAAATGCGAATTATTTTCGGAACATTTAAAAGAATTAAATCCCGACTGGGTAATTGTATCTTTAGGTACAAATGAAGCATATAATAAAAATTTTGAACTAACTGAATTTGAAAAAGATTACACACATCTTGTAAATAAAATTATTTCTGATGTTCCAAATGCTTTTATTTTATTAACTACTCCCGGAGATCATTTAAAAAATGGGAATAATGAAAATAAAAATATTCCTATTGTCTGTAATAGCATAATTAAAACAGCTACAAAAAACAACTTAGGATTATGGGATTTTTATGAAATTATGGGAGGAAAAAACTCAATAAACAAATGGTATAATAACAATCTTACTGCTAACGATAAAATACACTTAAATAAAACCGGTTATGAACTAGAAGGGAAATTACTATTTTATGCATTTATTAAAAACTTTATCTCTACAAAGCAAAAACGTTCGAATAAAATAACAAATTAAAAAACTAAGAACAAATATTAAATGACTTTTATAAAAGACATATTCATCTATTCTGAAGATAGCCCAATGCTTTTCACACGTTTATACTTTTGGGGCTTCTTTACAATAGTTTTACTAATCTACTCATTTATTTACAAAAAAAATGTTTTACGAAATACATATCTATTTTTAGTAAGTCTCTTCTTTTATTATAAGTCGGGAGGATATTTTTTCTCCTTATTAATAATATCAACCATAGTTGATTTTACTATTGGGAAATTAATATTCAATACTGTTTCTATAGTAAAACGTAAATTATTAGTTGCAAGTAGTTTGTTTGTAAACCTCGGACTACTAACATATTTCAAATACGCATATTTTTTTACCGACACCTTTAACAAAATATTTAATACAAATTTCGAAGTAATAAATATAATGGCAAAATGGTCGAACGAACTTACCGGATCGAGCTTCGATATTTTTACAATAATTTTGCCTGTTGGAATTTCTTTCTACACTTTTCAAACAATTAGTTATACTCTCGATGTATATAGAAATAAAGTTAAACCTGTAAATAGCATAATAGATTTTGGTTTTTATGTCTCGTTTTTTCCACAATTAGTTGCCGGACCAATAGTACGAGCTGCAGAATTTATACCGCAAATACATAAAAAATATTCTCTCTCGAAAAGGGAATTCGGGCATGCCATATTCCTAATTTTAAACGGATTAATAAAAAAAATGATAATCTCTGATTATATATCTATAAATTTTGTAGACAGAGTTTTTGAATCGCCATTATCGTTTACCGGGTTTGAAAATCTTATGGCAGTATATGGATACTCTATACAAATTTATTGCGATTTTTCCGGTTATACCGATATAGCAATTGGTATTGCTTTAATTTTAGGATTCCGGCTACCTGTTAATTTCAATTCGCCATACAAAGCATTAAATATTACCGATTTTTGGCGACGATGGCATATCTCATTATCATCGTGGTTAAGAGATTATTTATACATATCGATTGGAGGCAATAAAAAAGGCAAAATACGCACTTACATCAACCTAATGATAACTATGCTTTTAGGCGGCTTGTGGCATGGTGCAAGTATTCAATTTATTATCTGGGGAGGAATTCACGGAATAGGATTAGTTATTCATAAAATATGGATGAAATTTAATTTTTCTCTCAGCAAATATTATTCTTCGAGTACATCAAAAAATGTTTTGTTCCGATTTATATCAATAATTACGACATTTCATTTGGTTGCATTTGCATGGATATTTTTCAGAGCAAAAGATATGAAACATACTTTTGATATGATAAGTCAGATATTCAGAAATTTTCAGCTAAATCTAATTCCCGAAATGATACTTTCTTATTATAAGATATTTGCAGTAATATTATTTGGCTATATAATACACTGGCTACCTTCAAGTTTCAAAGAAAACTATAGAGGCTATTTTATAAAAAGCAATATTGCAATAAAAATTCTTATTGCTGTTGCAACTATTTTTATTATTCATCAATTCAAATCGGCTGAGATACAGCCATTTATATATTTTCAGTTTTAACAAATTTCTTTAATACCTAACAATAGTATTATTTTTAAACTTAAATACTTTATTCGAATATAATATTTACATAAATTTATCAATCAAATTTCAATATATTTGCAAATTAATTATACAAAAAAACTAGAAAATACAGAAAAAATGAAATCAATATCAAAACTATACTCTTACATAAAACCATACACAAGTCGAGCATTATCGAGTATATTATTATCTCTATTAGGTACAGTTTTCTCCCTATTCTCTTTTACTATGGCAATGCCATTTTTAGGGATCTTATTTAAAACTCAACCACTAATAGAATCATCGCTACCATGGGAGCTTAACACAAAAGTAATGTTACATAATTTCAATTACTTCCTTAGTACAATAATTACTTCTAAAGGCGAACAAGCTGCCTTAATTACAGTCAGCATTTTAATAATATTTTTTGTTTTCTTTAAATCGGCATTTTATTACCTAAGTCGCTATACAATAACCCCTTTGCGAACAGGTGTAGTTAAAGACTTTAGAAACAACCTTAATTCAAAAATTCTAAATCTTCAACTAGCATATTTCTCCGAAGAAAGAAAAGGAGATATAATTTCAAGAATGACAAACGACGTACAAGTAATAGAAAGCACAATAATACAATCAATTAGCAATGCAATAAAAGCACCTATTACTATACTTGTATATTTAGGAATGTTATTCGCTATGAGTCCTATTTTAACCGCTTTTGTTTTAGTTCTTATTCCATTAACAGGAATAATTATTGGGCGTATAGGAAGTTCGCTGAAAAGAAAATCGGCGAAAGGACAAATACACATGGGTGTTTTACTTTCTTATATCGACGAAACCCTATTCGGATTAAAAATAATAAAGGCTTTTAATACTGAAAATAAGATACATAAACGATTTATCGACGAAAATAAATTGTACACAAAAATTATGAATAAAATCTGGCGAAAGAAAGACCTAGCCGGGCCGTTAAGCGAATTCTTAGGTACAATAGTAATTGTTATTGTTATGTGGTATGGAGGCAAATTGGTTTTATCAAACCAATCGGAACTTAGCCCTCAAGCCTTTATGACATATCTAATAATTTTCTCGCAAATAATTCAACCGGCAAAACTATTATCGACAGTATATTACAATGTGCAAAAAGGAATGGCGTCTCTCGACCGTATAGAAGATATTCTTAATGCAGAAACAACAATAAACGAAATAGAAAATCCTAAGTCGCTTTCAAATTTTAAAGAATCAATTACATATAACAATGTAAGCTTTAAATACAATAAAGATTACGTATTAAAAAACATTAATCTAACAATTAGCAAAGGAAAAACTATAGCTTTAGTAGGACAATCGGGTGGAGGAAAATCTACCCTTGTTGACTTATTACCCAGATTTTACGACATAACAGAAGGCGACATTAAAATTGATGGAATAGAAATAAAAAACCTAAAACTCAATGATCTTAGAAGATTAATGGGCATTGTAAATCAGGAATCTATTCTTTTTAACGATACAATTTATAACAACATTGCTTTTGGAGCTGAGAATGTTACCGAAGAAGAAGTTTTTGAAGCAGCCAAAGTAGCAAATGCTCACGAATTTATTAGCAAAACTCCAGAAGGATACGAAACAAATATTGGAGATAGAGGAAATAAATTGTCGGGTGGACAAAAACAAAGAATTAGTATTGCAAGGGCAGTATTAAAAAACCCTCCAATATTAATTCTCGACGAAGCCACATCGGCTCTCGACACAGAATCGGAAAGATTAGTACAAGATGCTATAGAAAAATTAATGAAAGACAGAACATCTATCGTAATTGCTCACCGATTATCTACAGTTAAAGATGCTGATGAAATATGCGTTCTTCAAAATGGAGAAATTATTGAAAGAGGAAAACATCACGAGTTAATTGAGCAAAAAGGAATATATAAAAAACTGCACGACCTTCAAATGTTTGCATAAAAAATTTATGCTAATTATTAAATTCTTTCAATTCGATAAAATATTTAGAATGAACAGAAAATATTCAAACATAATAATACTATCATTAATCCTTTTTTTATTTATTAATAATAGTGCTAATTCTCAAACTATAAACAATCAGATTGGCGGTCGTTCTGCAGGCATGGCAAACTCTTCTATTATCCTCTCCGATTTATGGTCGACATATAACAACCAAGCCGGATTAGGATATTTACAAGATATTACTGTTGGAGTATTTCATCAATCAGGATTTATTGCCGAACAAAGTCTAAAAGCTTTTGCAGTAGCAATACCTACAAAAACAGGAACAATATCAACAAGTTACTCATATTATGGATATTCGCAATACAACGAAAGTTCGATTGGCATTGCCTACGGAAAACGCTTTGGCGAAATATTCTCGTTTGGATTAAAAATTGATTACTTACACACTAAAATTGCCGAAGAATATGGCAATGCCGGAATGGTAATATGCGAAGCTGGGCTTCTCTCCGAACCAATTGAAAACTTATATATTGGAGCACATATTTACAATCCTTCGAGAATGAAAATAGGAGAATCTAAAGAAAAAATCCCAACAATACTACGATTTGGAATGGGTTATAATTTCTCCGACAGAGTATTGTTAAGTCTCGAAACCGAAAAAAATATCGAATATAATGTTGTTTATAAAGTCGGCATAGAATATCAAATAATAGAAAACATATCTTTACTTGCCGGAGTATCGACAAATCCATCGCAAAATGCATTCGGAATTGGGTTTAAATGGAAGGGAATAAACGCCAATATTGCTTTTATGCATCACCAGACTCTTGGATACAAACCACATTTATCTCTTAGTTACGCTTTTTAAATTTGTAAATATATTTATTGTGCTACAAAAAAAACATTTTCTAATATTACTCTTTCTAATAGTTCCTCTGCTAAATATTATCGCTCAGGAAAACATTGTTAATCAACAAACCCTTGAAGATTTTATTGAAGAAATAGCAAGTTCAAGCGACGAAGAATACGACTATACAGCTCTTTTCGAAGATTTGAATTATTTCTTAACAAATCCTATAAACATAAACACAGCAAAAGCCGAAGAACTTGAAAAAATACAATTTCTTAACGATTTTCAAATACGTAGTTTAGAATATTATATTAAAAGAAATGGACCACTACTTTCTATATACGAATTACAATTAATTCCGGGATTCTCGCAAGAATTAATCCAAAATATTTTACCATTTATTACAATAAGTACCAAAAACAAGAATATTGAATACAACTTTCGGAATGCCATTAAATATGGGAGTAATCAATTATTTATACGAACTCAGTATATAATTGAAAATCAAGAAGGATATTCCGCTATTACCGATTCAGCCTTATTGGCAAGTCCGAATTCTCGATACTTAGGAAGTTCTCCAAAATTATATACAAAATACAGTTATCATTATAAAGATAAGCTTTATTACGGCATAACAGCCGAAAAAGATGCAGGAGAAGAATTCTTTACAGGAAATAACAAAAAAGGATTCGATTATTATTCTGCTCATCTTCAGATTAACGATCTTGGTTTCGTAAAAACCCTAGCATTAGGCGATTATGAATTAAAATTTGGACAAGGATTAATATTATGGTCGAGTATGTCGTTCGGAAAATCTCCTTATGTACTTAATATCAGAAAAAAAGCACAAGGTATAAAAAAATACTCATCAGCAAACGAGAATCAATTTATGCGAGGAATTGCAACCACCATAGAATATGAGAACTTTGAATTATCTGCTTTTTATTCGAAAAAGAAAATCGACGCAAATATTACCGACAGTATAGATAACGAAATAGCTGCTGTTTCGTCGTTTCAAAATAGTGGACTACATGCAACCCAATCGGCAGTAGCCGATAAAGATGCTATTGGAGAAGTAATTACAGGTGGTAATATTACATATAATCACAGATTATTTAAAGTAGGATTAACATATGCTCAATTTCAATATGATGCAAATCTATTGAGCAATCCTTCGACAAATAACATTTTCGATTTCCAGGGAGATAAAACTTATAATATTGGATTAAATTATCAATTTGCTATAAAAGACATAAGCTTTTTTGGAGAAGAAGCAATTTGTAAAAATGGGGGAAAAGCTTTTCTTAATGGGGCTTTGTTTTATGTTGCTCCACAAATTTCTTTATCAACCATTCACAGACATTACGAACCGGAATATCGGGGCTTATACAGTACTGCCTTTGCCGAAAATTCTGATAATTCTAACGAAGACGGACTATATTTTGGTGTAGAAATTCATCCTATTAAGCATTTCACAATAAAATCATATTACGATTCGTATTCTTTCCCTTGGCTTAGTTTTAATGCCGATGCTCCATCATCGGGATACGACTTCTTTGGTCAGATAGATTATAATTTGAATAGAAATACAAGTATGTATTTTCGTTATAAACGTGAGACGCAAGAGAAAAACACTAACTCTGATTCCGGGTTAAAAGAGTTAAATTCAAAATACCTACAAAAAATAAGATTTCATATTACATATAAGGTAAGCGACAATTTAAGATTTAAAAACAGAATTGTTTTATCGGAGTATAAAGAAGAATTTAAAGATAAGGAATATGGATTTATGATGTATCAGGATATTGATTATAATTTTAGCAATATCCCTTTATCGTTAAATTTCAGATATGCATTATTTAATACCGACACATATAATACTCGCATTTACGCTTATGAGAAAGATGTTTTATATGCTTTCTCTATTCCTGCATATTACTCAAAAGGCAGCAGATTTTATTTAAACATAAAATATACTATTCACAATTATCTTGACATTTGGTTAAGATATTCTCAAACTTATTTCGCCGATAAGAATACTATATCGTCAGGATTAAATGAAATTTACGGAAACACAAAATCAGAAATAAAGGTTCAAATTCAATTTAAGTTCTAAACCTTAATTTTTCTCGGTTATCTCTTCGGTATTTTTATATTCAGGATTTTTATTATCATTAAATTTTATGTCCTTAATATTTAGTTGAAGGGTAAGATCTCCTCTAAATAAATTCTCATTAATACAGTAACAAATATTAATAGTATTTCCTCCTATTATTTTTTTATAATAATCGGCACATTGAAAAGCTATTGCCGGAAAACTATTAAAAGGATCTTTCTCTTGAATAAGTGACAATTTTAAATGTTCTTTTTTCAAACCAACAATTCTTCCATCGCCATTATCAACAACATTTTTTGTAAGAAATACAGGAGCCATATTACCCGGACCAAAAGGTTGAAATTGTTTCAATATCCTGTTGAATTTAGGGGTTATTTGATTTAAATTAATTTCTGCATCTATTTCAACCTGAGGAATTAATTGTTCATCTAAAATATTTGCACTAACAATTTCTTCGAATCGCTTTATAAAAACAGGAATATTTTCAATTTTCATTGTAAGTCCGGCGGCATACATATGCCCTCCAAAATTCTCTAACAAATCGCTACATGCTTCAATAGCTTGATAAATATCGAAACCAATAACCGATCTAGCCGATCCGGTTGCCATATCATTCGATGAAGTAAGAATAATTGTTGGTCGATAAAATGTTTCTATCAATCGCGATGCTACAATACCAACAACTCCTTTATGCCAGTCTTTGTTATATAAAACTATCGATTTTTTATTATTCAGGCATAACTCTTTTTCATGCATAGCAATAGCTTCCTGAGTAATGTTTCTATCAATATTCTTCCTTGCATTATTAGTATAATCAATTTTTTTTGCAATACTATTTGCAGCATTTACTTTTTTAGCAATAAGTAATTCTACAGCCTTATCTGCCGAATCGATTCTTCCTGTTGCATTTATTCTTGGTCCTAATTTAAAAACAATATCTTCAATACTAATTTTCTTATTTTTTAATCCAGAAATATTAATTATAGATTTTAATCCAACTCTTGGTCGAGTATTTAACTGTATTAAACCATAGTAAGCCAATATTCTATTTTCATCAACAATAGGCACAATGTCCGATGCAATACTAACTGCAACAAGATCAAGATATTCTACAATGTCATCAAACGGTATTTTCTTATGTTTGGCATAAGCTTGAATTAATTTAAACCCCACACCGCAACCCGAAAGTCCATCAAAAGGATAATCGCAATCTTCTCTTTTCGGATCTAAAACAGCAACGGCATTTGGAATTTTATCGTCAGGATAATGATGATCGCAAATTACAAAATCTATATTTCTTTCATTTGCATAATCTATTGTATCAATAGCTTTTATTCCACAATCGAGAGCAATAATAAGAGAGAAATTTTCGGTTTTGGCATAATCGATTCCCTTATATGATATACCGTATCCTTCGCTATATCTATCGGGAATATAAAATCCAACATTTGGATAAATATCTTTTAAGAAAGTATAAACTAAAGCAACAGAAGTGGTACCATCAACATCGTAATCACCATAGACGAGAATTTTTTCATTATTTCTAATTGCCGATTCAACTCTATCAACGGCTTTATCCATATCTTTCATCCTAAAAGGATCGTATAAATCGCTTAATTGAGGACGAAAAAAAGCTTTTGCCTCATCAAAAGTTCTAACACCTCTTTGAACAAGCAAACTCGATAATACTTCATCAATATCTAAAGCTTTCGACAATTCGTCAATATATATATTATTCTCAATATCCTTCTGCACCCACCGCTTTTCCATATTTATATCTCTCTGTTTTTTTATGCTATAAATTTCATATTAAAGACTTTCTGAATATTAACTTTTAATTTATCTTTAACATCTTCAATATCAATCTTTTTGCCAAGTTCTTTTTCAAGAGAAGTAACTCCTTTATCAACAAATCCGCAAGGATTAATATGATTAAAATAGCTTAAATCGGTATTAATATTAAAGGCGAATCCATGCATGGTAATAAAACGACTTGCTTTTACTCCAATAGCGCAGATTTTACGTGCTTTATTACTCTCTCCATCGAGCCATACACCTGTTGAACTAGAAATTCTACCCGATTCAATATTGTACTCTTTAAGAGTATTGATTATTGAATCTTCTAATTTAGCAATATATTGTTTTACTTGCAAATCGAACTTCTCAAGATCGATAATCGGGTATCCTACTATCTGTCCGGGACCATGATATGTAATATCCCCGCCTCTATTAATTTTATAATATTTAGCATTAATTTTTTTTAGAAAATCATCGTTAACAAGCAAATTATTTTGTTGTCCACTTTTTCCAAGAGTATAAACGTTAGGATGTTCACAAAACAAAACTCTACTCTGAATATATTTTTGCTCACTCTCTCCCAATTCTCTATTTTCAGCTTTTAAGTCAATTAGCTTTTTAAATATATTTTCTTGATAATCCCAAGCTTCTTTATAATCGATTGTTTTAAGATCTTCAAAAATTACTTTTTCACTCATCTCTAAAAATATTAATTTGAACAAACATGTTTCTCTGCATGATACGATGATCTAACTAAAGGACTGCTCTCAACAAAACTAAAACCTTTTTCTAATCCTATTTTATTGTATTCTTCGAATTTTTCGGGTTTTATATATTCATCAACATCAACATGTTTAACCGATGGTTGAAGATACTGACCGATAGTAAACACTTTACATCCAACTTTTCTTAAGTCGTCCATTGTTTCAAGAATTTCGTTTTCTTTCTCGCCTAAGCCTAACATAATTCCCGATTTTGCAACAATATTACTTTCACTAATTATTCTAATAACTTCTAAACTTCTATCGTATTGCGCTCTACTTCTCACTTTAGGTGTTATTCTTCTTACTGTTTCAACATTGTGAGAAATAACTTCCGGAGCTGCATTAATAACAATATCAATTAGTTCTTTTTTCCCATCGAAATCGGGAATAAGAGCTTCTATTGTTGTTTCTGGATTTACTTCCTTAATTTTCTTAATCGTCTCTGCCCACAATTTAGCACCACCATCTTCCAAATCATCACGGTCGACCGATGTAAGAACACAATGATTAATTTCCATTAGCTTTACCGATTGAGCAATTCTATTTGGTTCGTCCCAATCTACCGGGAGAGGTTTACCTGTTTTAACTCCACAAAATCGGCAAGACCGAGTACAAATGTCTCCCAAAATCATAAATGTAGCTGTTCCTCGACTCCAACAATCTCCAATGTTTGGACAATTGCCACTAGTACAAATAGTATGTAAATTGTTCTCGATTAAAATATTTTTAGTTCTTGAATAAGTCTTACCTTTTGGCATTTTCATTTTCATCCACTTAGGCAAATGTCCTTTTCTTATATTTTCTTGTGCCATAACTTCTTTTTCTTTAAAAATAAAACTTATGCAAAAGTATAATTAATATCAGATATTTATACACGAATGTAATCTAAATTAGAACAACATAGTTTTATTTATTTATAAGTATTTAGTTTTAAATTATATCTTTGCAAAAAATAACCATATTACTTAATAATTAACTTTATTATATAAAATGAATTTAGAATTAAGCGAACAAGAAATTGTAAGACGAAAATCATTAGAAGAGATTATTAACTTAGGAATCAACCCTTATCCTGCTGTAGCGTATGCGACAAACTCTTCATCAGAAGAAATTCTTAAAAATTACGATAACGAGAAAGATAATTTTCAAGACGTATGTGTTGCCGGGCGAATAATGAGCAGACGAATAATGGGAAATGCTTCTTTTATTGAGTTACAAGACAATAAGGGAAAAATACAGATTTACATTAAACGCGACAATATTTGTCCGAGTGAAGATAAAACTCTTTATAATAAAGTATTTAAACGATATTTAGATATTGGAGACATTATTGGAATTAAAGGTAATGTTTTTACCACAAAAGTTGGCGAAATATCAGTAAATGCGCAAGAACTAACTATTCTCAGCAAATCTATTCGTCCTTTACCGGTTGTTAAAGAAAAAGACGGAAAAATTTATGATGCTTTTTCAGATCCTGAACAAAGATATCGCCAACGACACATCGATCTTATTGTAAATCCTGATAAAAAAGAAGCTTTCTTAAAAAGAACTAAGCTTACTAATTCTATGCGTGAATTTCTAAATAGCAAAGAATATTTAGAAGTAGAAACACCAATTTTACAACCAATATATGGTGGTGCAGCAGCACGTCCATTTAAAACTTTTCATAATACTTTAAACCAAACTTTATATTTGCGAATTGCCAACGAATTGTATTTAAAGAAACTTATAGTTGGTGGCTTCGACGGGGTTTATGAATTTGCAAAAGACTTTAGAAACGAAGGAATGGATCGTTTTCATAATCCTGAGTTTACTCAAATGGAATTATATGTTGCATACAAAGATTATAACTGGATGATGAATCTGGTTGAAGAAATGGTTGAAAAAATTGCATTAGACATACATGGCACAACAGAAGTAACAGTAGGCGAAAATATTATTAATTTTCAACGCCCATGGAAAAGATATACCATGTTCGAAGCTATTGAAGAATATACAGGCATCGATATATCGAATATGGATGAAAATGAATTAAGAGAAACTGCAAAAAAACTTGATGTAGAAGTTGACCAAACCATGGGTAAAGGAAAACTTATCGATGAAATTTTCGGCGAGAATTGTGAAGGAAAATTAATTCAACCTACATTTATTACCGATTATCCAATTGAGATGTCGCCTTTAGCAAAAAAGCACAGAACAAAAGAAGGTCTAGTTGAACGTTTCGAAGCTATTTGTAATGGAAAAGAAATTTGCAATGCCTACTCTGAACTAAACGACCCAATTGATCAACGAAGAAGATTTGAAGAACAATTAGAACTAGGTAAACGTGGCGATGATGAAGCAATGATGCTTGACGAAGATTTCTTACGTGCAATAGAATATGGCATGCCTCCTACTTCCGGATTAGGAATAGGCATCGACAGATTAGCTATGATAATGACAAACTCTCATTCTATTCAAGATGTTCTTTTCTTTCCTCAAATGCGACCAGAAAAACAAGAACAAAGAGATACTAAAGATAAATATCTTAAAATTGGAATCCCTGAAGAATGGATTCAGATTATACAAAAAGCAGGATATCTTACTATTGAAAGTCTTAAAGATGTAAAACAGGGCAAATTACATAACGAAATTTGTGGATTAAATAAAAAATATCAATTAGGACTTTTAAATCCGGATATTAACGAAGTTAAAACCTGGTTAGAAAAATTATAATCATAAAATATTTATGGAAAACAACAGCAGAATAGCCGTAATAGGTGGAGGAAGCTGGGCAACAGCAATAGTAAAAATATTACTCGAAAATGTCTCTCAGCTTAATTGGTATATGAGAGACGCTGATAATATTGCTAACATAAAAAAACAAAAGCATAATAAAAAATATCTAAGTTCTGTTTCATTAGATACGAATAAATTAAACCTATTTAATGATATCAATTCAACAATTGAGAACTCAGATATTTTAATTTTTGCTATTCCTTCGGCTTTTTTAGTTTCTGCTCTAGAACAATTAAATATTGACATTAGTAATAAAATTGTTGTTTCAGCAATTAAAGGAATTGTTCCGGAATACAACCTAATTATTGGTGAATATTTTAAGTTTCATCATAATATTTCATTCGATTCGTTTGCAGTAATCTCCGGTCCTTGTCATGCCGAAGAAGTTGCATGGGAACGACTCTCCTATTTAACAATTGCCTCGCAAAACACAAAGTTAGCAAGAAAAATTGCCGATAATTTATCATCATCATTTATTAAAACCTCAGTTTCCGACGACATTTTCGGAACAGAATATTCTGCTGTAATAAAAAATATTATTGCTTTAGCTTCAGGTATATGCCACGGACTAGGTTATGGCGATAATTTTCAAGCTGTTTTAATATCAAATTCAATTCAAGAAATAAAACGTTTTGTCGATACTGTTCATCCAATAACACGCGATATTAAAAGCTCGGCTTATCTAGGCGATTTATTAGTTACGGCTTACTCTCAATTTAGTAGAAACAGAACCTTCGGAAACATGATAGGAAAGGGATATTCTGTTAGATCTACTCAATTAGAAATGAATATGATTGCAGAGGGATATTATGCTGTTAAATCGATTGTCGAGATTAACAAAAAATATTTAATTAATATGCCCATTACAGATGCAGTATATAATATATTATACGAAAAAATATCTCCTGCTATCGAAATAAAACTTCTTACTAATCATCTTCGTTAACAAACTAACTATTATTGTTATATAAAATGTTAATCAAATAAATCATATTATTCTGAATTATCTATTAAAATGTCAAACTCGATTTTAATATAATTCTTAAATACTTACAAATATGAAAAATATACAATTAGATATAAGCAACATCTATCCATTTATCGAAAAAGAAAAAATATTTAAGAATAAGGATGAAATTATTCATCATATTCAGGGGATAGAAAATAAAACAGGTAAAGGAAACGAATTTTTAGGATGGAACAATCTCCCTTCTTCAATTAATTCAGAAGATATAGAAGATATAAAAAACACATCGGACAAACTTCGAAAACTTGCAAATAATATTATTGTTATAGGTATTGGGGGTTCATATCTTGGAGCCAAATCGGTTATTGATGCTCTTGCTCCTTATTTCGATAATAATGATAACAAGATTAATATTTTGTATGCCGGTCATAATATATCTGAAGATTATTTAAGCGAATTATTAAGTTATATCGAAAATAAATCGTTTGCTTTAGTCATAATATCTAAATCGGGAACAACAACCGAACCTGCCCTTGCTTTCAGACTCTTACGAAATAAATTAGAAGAAAAATATGGGAAGGACGAATCGAAAGATAGGATAATTGCTATTACCGATGCAAAAAAAGGGGCATTAAGAACATTAGCCGACAAGGAAGGATATAAAACTTTTATTATTCCCGATAATATAGGTGGCAGATTCTCTGTACTAACTCCTGTTGGACTTCTTCCTATAGCACTTGCTGGTTACGATATAAGCAAGCTAATATCGGGAGCTCTTGAAATTGAAAAAAATACAAATTCGAAAATAAATTTTGAAAATAATATAGCAGCTATTTATGCTTCGGCTAGATATGAATTATACAAAAGCGGTAAAAAAATTGAGATTCTTGCAAATTTCGAACCCAAATTAAAATACTTTGCCGAGTGGTGGAAGCAACTTTTTGGCGAAAGCGAAGGAAAAGAAGGAAAAGGAATATTTCCTTCTAATGTTAATTTTACAACCGACTTACATTCTCTAGGGCAATATATTCAAGAAGGAGAACGAAATTTATTCGAAACAGTTCTCTCGCTTAACAAACCAAACAAGACACTAAGCATACCTTCGGATAACGACAATCTTGATAAATTAAATTATTTAGCCGGCAAAAGAATAAATGAAGTAAATAAAATGGCGGAAACAGGAACAAAACTTGCTCATATCGATGGTAGTGTTCCGAATATTAAAATTGAGATTAATCAAATTTCTGAATATTCTATTGGTCAACTTATTTATTTTTTCGAAAAAGCTTGTGCAATTAGTGGCTATCTGATAAATGTTAATCCATTTAATCAACCTGGTGTTGAAGAATATAAAAAAAATATGTTTGCATTGTTAAAAAAACCCGGTTTTGAAAAAGAATCGAAGGAAATATTAAAGAAATTATAATTCACTAAAAAACCGGAATATTTTAAATATAATCCCGGTTTTTTTTATAATT
>CAZDCZ010000059.1:0-18789 GCA_964504155.1 uncultured Bacteroidales bacterium
ATTGTTGCACCTAATCCAAGTGCATGAGCCGTTAAAATTGAATAAGTAGCATATATCAATGAGTTATTTGTATGTTCTTCTGCTCCTTTTTCAGCATGGAATATTAATATTGCAGGGGCATTTCTGGTAATCCTATCTCCAAATTTTAATTTATAGTTTTCGAGTTTTGCAATCGGGTATAAATGATTTTTTATAGTATTAAAAGTTTCTTTCCCTTTTTTTCTTTTAATTATAAAAGAAGCAATTGGATTTTCAACCCATTTAATAATATCATCTAAAAACTTAGCAATATATGGTAATGCAGTTTCTATTATCTTTCTGTTATTTATTACTGTAATATTTATTTTTTTGGGTTTTGCTCCGTATGGAGCATAAGAAATAGAGTCCAAAATCTGATTAATTATTTCATTGGATATTGGTTTATTCTTAAAATTTCTAATCGACCGCCGATTTGCGAGAAAATCAATAAAATTTTTGTAGTCTATATTGTTTTTAGGCAAGTCAATAAAATCATTATCATAAGAAAGTCCATTTATTGTTATCGCTTTTGTATTACAAACAGACATACATTGTCCACAATTTAAGCAAATTGATTTTCTTTCCGGAATAAAATATACTTCGTTTTTGGTATTAATTCCAATGATATTGCAAGGACAAACTTCAATGCACAATTTACATTTGTTACATATTTCTTGATTAATTTTGTTTTCCATTTTCTTGTTCATTATTTTGCCTTTGTTATGGTTTGGGCTTGTTCATTATTTTCAATTGGTTAGTATCTTTCTTAGTGTTGGCAAAGACATACTTATTGACAAATTTTGGCTTGTGCGGTTGACTTTTTCGAGCGACTTGGCAATGTGTTTCGTCCGGAATTTAGTTTATACTTTTTTATATAAACCTATTTCAGAACGAAACAATATTTAAAATCATTTTTCATAATTTTTTTATTTTATTAACGATCGGACAACATGTCTGCTCGAGCGGATGACCATGTTTAGTAAGTTTTCAAACATTCTGAATAATAATAAAATGTTGTGTTTTAAATAAATATCTAATAAATAAATGATTATTTATTTTAAAACGACGAATTAATTGCATCAACCGGGTTTAATCTGGATGCTGAACGAGCAGGGGCAAAGCCTGAAATTATTCCAATTATAATAGAAATAAATAAACCTAAGAAAATATTATTTGCTGTTAATACTATTTCCATGTCTATTTTACTATTTGCAATAAAGCATCCAAAATAAATAAACAGTAAACCTATTGCTCCACCTACCAGTGATAATAAAATAGATTCAAATAGAAATTGAAAAAGGATGAATTTCTTTTTTGCTCCTAAAGATTTTTGTATGCCAATAATATGCGTTCTTTCTTTAACCGATACAAACATAATATTTGCTATTCCAAAACCTCCTACTAGTATCGAGAATCCGCCAATAATCCATCCTGCAAAATTTATAACTCCAAATATTTGGTCTAGACTTTTTGTAATAAGATTTGCTTGATTTAAAGAAAAATTATCTTTTTCTGAGGGTTTAATTGTTCTTGTCGATCGTAAAATACTTCTTAATTCATCCATTAAGTCAGATTTTGAAACATTTTCTTTTGCCTTAACCATAATTAATGGATTAGCACTTTCTTTTTTGAAATCAAATATTTTTTTCGCATAATTTACAGGGATTAAAACAATTTCGTCTAGACTGCCTCCACTTACTAGATTGTTTTTCCCCTCTTTTTTAAGCACCCCGATTATTGTAAATTTTTTTCCTTGAATTGTAATTTTTTTTCCTAAAGGATTTATTCCTTGAAATAAGTCATAGGCAATTTTACTGCCAATTATTGCAGTGTTATTTCCATTAGCCGATTCGAATCGAGTGAAATATCTGCCGGAGAGAATTTCTAAGGGTCTAATTTTTTCAAATTCGTATGAATTTGCCCAAATAGTAATATTCTCGACATTATTATTACGATATTGAACATTTCGTTGTCCGGATACAGAGAAAGCTACAGCGCTTGATTTTTCAGAACGTTTTTTTATTTGATCAAATTCTTTTATACTTGGTAATGGTCTTTTTAAATATTCCCACCATTCGTATTCTTTGCCGGGAGATGATGCCCATGGCCATTTTTGTATATAAATAATATCGTCGCCTAAAGAAGAAAGACTGGTTCGTATAGTTTTTTCTAAAGAATCGACAACAGTAAGAACAGAAATTATTGCAAAAATACCAATTGTAATTCCTAATAAAGTAAGTATTGTTCTTAATCGATTTATTTTTAGTGTAGAAAAAGCAATTATGAAACTTTCTCTTATTATTTTTATAAAATTCATTTATTCAAAGTTCTTATTTATAAAATTGTATATCAAATTGTATATCAAATAATAATATCTTAGTCGATAAAATTATGTAATAAATACAGTTTAAGCAAATATAATTTGCACAGAAACTAACATTGTGTAATTGAAGTTGTTTTATATGTATATAAACTGTTTCTTTGTTCCATGTATAATATAAAAAGTTATTTCGAGTTGAATGTTAGAAAATATTGAAAATGAGATATAATTATTCCGAACTACTTATAAATTTGATTGACAGTTTTTCTATTTTGCAGATAAAATGTTAATAATAGTAATTTTGGTTTTTTTGCATGTGTTTTAAGGTGCAATTAATCATGCATATACGCTGTTTTTTTTATGTGATATATACAGTTAATATTTTTTCTAATAAATATGATATACATGTTTTTTTTTTGATGTTTTATTTTTAATTTCGAACAATTATAAATAAGTATATTTTAAAATTAATTAACAAAATACTAAGTTGTACACTGTCAGCGATATAGCTTCAAACTCAACTTCCATGGATAATAAGAAAATAATTAAGTCGGCATTAATTTCTGTTTTCGATAAAGAAAATTTAGAGCCGATAGTAAAAATGTTGCATTTGTTGAATATTAAGATATTATCGACAGGAGGCACAAAAAAATATATCGAGAAACTAGAAATTCCTGTAACTTCTGTTGAAGATATAACAGATTATCCGTCGATATTAGGAGGAAGAGTTAAGACATTACATCCTAAAATATTTGGAGGAATATTGTCGCGAAGAAATAACGAATCTGATAAAAAAGATCTGATAAAATATAATATTCCACAAATAGATTTGATTATTGTTGATTTATATCCTTTTGAAGATACCTTAGCATCAGGTGCAAGTGAAGAAGATATTATCGAGAAAATTGATATTGGCGGAATTTCTTTAATTCGTGCTGCTGCGAAGAATTATAAGGATACATTAGTGTTATCATCGAAAAAACAATATCCTGCGCTTATCGAGATTCTTAAAAATGGAAACGGTGCAACAGCGCATATTGAACGCAAGAAATTTGCTATGGAAGCATTCAATGTTTCTTCGCATTACGACACTGCAATTTTTAATTATTTTAATTCAGAATTTAAAGCCCCTGCATTTAAAGTAAGTTATTCAGATGGTGTTCAGTTGAGATATGGAGAAAATCCTCATCAAAAAGGATATTATTACGGTAATTTTAATGAGCTTTTCGATCAAATTTATGGCAAACAGATATCATATAATAATTTGCTTGATATTGATGCTGCAGTAAATCTTATTTCGGATTTTACTGATACTACATTTGCAATTTTAAAACATAATAATGCTTGTGGTATTGCATCTCGCAATAATCTTATTGATGCATGGAAAGATGCCTTGGCAGGCGATCCGGTTTCTGCATTTGGAGGGATTTTAATTTGTAATGTTAAACTTGATAAAATTACAGCAGAAGAAATTAATAAATTGTTTTTTGAGGTAATTATTGCCCCTTCATTCGAAACCGAAGCATTAGAAATATTAAAGAAAAAGAAGAATAGAATAATATTAATTCAAAAAGAAGTAATTTTACCGAAAGTTCAATACAGATCGTTGCTGAATGGCGCTATTGTGCAAGATAAAGATCTTAAAATAGAAGTAAATTCTAAATTAGAAACAGTTACAAATCGCAAATTAAGCGAAAAAGAAATAGAAGATTTATTATTTGCTAATAAAATTGTTAAACATTCGAAATCAAACACCATTGTATTAGCAAAGGACAAACAGTTATGTGCAAGTGGAGTAGGACAAACATCGAGAGTTGATGCGCTTAAACAAGCAATTGAAAAAGCAAATAATTTTAATATCGATTTACATGGTGCCGTAATGTCATCTGATGCATTTTTTCCATTTGCCGACTCTGTTGAGATTGCAAATAAAGCCGGAATCTTTGCAGTAATTCAACCGGGAGGTTCTATTCGCGACAAAGAATCGATAGATTATTGTAATGCCAATAATATGGCAATGGCATTTACAGGAACAAGACATTTTAAACATTAAAAATAATTATATAATAAAGAAACTGATGGGATTATTTTCATTTTTTACACAAGAATTAGCAATGGATTTAGGTACTGCAAATACAATTATTATTCATAACGATAAGATTGTTGTTGATGAACCATCTATTGTTGCTGTTGAGCAAGGAACAAACAAACTTATAGCAATAGGACATAAAGCTCGCCAGATGCATGGGAAAACTCATATGAATATTAGAACAATACGACCATTGAAAGATGGAGTAATTGCCGATTTCTATGCAGCAGAACAAATGATTAGAGGAATGATAAAAATGATAAATCATAAACATCAGTTATTTGCTCCATCATTAAGAGTTGTTGTTTGTATCCCATCGGGGAGTACCGAAGTAGAAATTCGTGCTGTGCGAGATTCAACAGAACATGCAGGAGGAAGAGATGTGTTTTTAATTTACGAACCTATGGCTGCAGCTATTGGTATAGGAATAGATATTGAAGAACCAACGGGAAGTATGGTTGTTGATATTGGAGGAGGAACAACTGAGGTTGCTGTAATTGCCTTAGGTGGAATTGTTTGTAATAAATCTATTAGAATTGCCGGCGATAGCTTTACTGCCGATATTCAATCGTATATGCGACATCAACATAATATTAAAGTGGGAGAAAGAACTGCCGAAGATATTAAAATTAATGTTGGGTCTGCTTTGCCGGAATTAGAAAATAAACCTGAAGATTATATTGTTCGTGGACCAAATCTTATGACAGCAATGCCTGTAGAGATTCCGGTTTCGTATCAAGAAATAGCTCATTGTCTTGATAAATCGATATCGAAAATCGAAACAGCTATTCTCGGGGTATTAGAGCAAACGCCACCAGAACTATATGCTGATGTTGTTAATGATGGAATTTATCTTGCCGGAGGTGGAGCTTTGATGAAAGGATTAGATAAAAGACTTAGCGATAAAATAGGTATTAAATTTCATATTGCAGAAGACCCATTGCACGCAGTTGCAAGAGGTACAGGAATTGCATTGAAAAATGCTGATAATTTCTCTTTCTTAATGAGATAATATTAAATTGTAATTGAAGAATAAAGCATGAAGAATCTACTTAAATTTATTTTACGAATTCATTTTTTCCTATTATTCGTAATAATTGAAGTATTTTCAATCTCTATACTTATTAATCATAATAATTTTCAGAGAATCAGTTATTTAAGGTTTGTAAATAATAGTTCAGGTGAAATTTATGAACGAATAAATAATTTCAGATTGTATTTTTCTTTAAAAGATGAGAATGAAATGCTTATTAAAGAAAATGTCAGATTAAAAAATATTCTGCAAACAACATATCGTTCCGATGATGTTTTTTTTAGGAGTATTAATGATAGTATTAAGAATCAAAAATATTATTATACATCAGCAAGAGTTATAAATAATACCATTAATAAGCAACACAATTTTATTACTTTAGATAAAGGAAGTAATGATGGTATTCGAGTAGAAATGGCTGTTGTTTCAAAAGATGGAGTTGTTGGAATTGTTAAAGCTGTATCGAAAAATTATTCTACTGTAATATCGGTAATTAATAAAGATTTAAGAATTAGCGCCAGACACAAGAAAAGTGGCTACTTTGGTTCTGCATATTGGAATGGAGGAAAATATAATAAAGCTGTTTTAAGCGATATTCCCTTACATGCGCAAATTTCTATTGGCGATACAATAGTTACTAGTGGATATTCTACAATATTTCCCACAGATTTTCCAATAGGTTATGTTTCGGCTTATAGAAAAAAAGGAGGAAGTTTTTACGAAATAGATATAAATTTATCTGCCGATTTTAAGAAACTTACTGTAGTTAATGTTGTTGAAAATTTAATGAGGAAAGAAAAAATTGCACTCGAGAACGAATTAAAGAATAACACGAATGATTAAATTATTGACAAAATATATAATTAATTTCATTGTACTGATTTTTGTTCAGGTATTTATTCTTAACAATTTTCAATTTGGAGGATTTATTAATCCATATATTTATGTCTTGTTTATTCTAATATTACCATTCGAAACTCCTAAATGGTTTTTGTTAATAATTGCATTCTTATTAGGTTTTTCGATAGATATTTTTTCGCATACACCGGGAATGCATAGCTCAGCAACAGTTTTTATGGCTTTCTCTCGTGTACAGATGTTAAAAACTCTTTCGCCTCGCGATGGATACGAAACAGAAACAACACCAAGTATTAAAGATTATGGAGGAAAATGGTTTTTGAAATATACGATTGTCTTAGTTTTTATTCATCATATATTTTTGTTTTATATTGAAGTATTTAGTTTTTCCGATTTTTTTATTACATTTTTTAGAGCAACAATAAGTACATTATTTTCGGTTGCTTTGATTATGGTAATACAATTTTTTTATAAAAAATAATATAGAAAGTATTTATATTGGACTCATTTGCAGGTAGAAAATATTTTATTATAATATTTATTGTCCTTATAGGATTAATATTTTTAATTAAATTGTTTGTTATTCAAGTAGCAGATAGTTCGTATAAATTGACTGCCGATAATAACGTTCTACGATATATAACACAATATCCTGCAAGAGGGTTAATTTACGATCGTAATGGGGAAGTTCTTGTTTATAATGAGGCTACTTACGATTTAATGGTAATCCCAAATCAACTATTAGAGTTTGATACTACAGAATTTTGCGAAATTCTAAATATCGAAAAAGAGTTTCTGATAAATAAATTGAACGACATTAAAGTTTATTCAAAATATAAGTCATCTATTTTTCTTAAGCAAGTTTCAACTGAAACATATGCGCATTTACAAGAGAAGTTATATAAATTTCCCGGTTTTTTTGTGCAAGCACGAACTTTAAGAAAATATCCTTCAGATATTGCATCTCATGTTTTAGGATATGTTGGCGAGGTAAATGAAAAGATGAAAGAAGCTGATAATTATTATCAGTCGGGAGATTATGCAGGAATTAGTGGAATAGAAAAATCCTACGAGAAAGTATTAAGAGGGAAAAAAGGCATTAATGTTTTTTTGGTTGATGTTCATAATAGAATAAAAGGAGCTTATAATAACGGTCGTTACGATAAAAAAACTAAAGCCGGAGCAAATATAATTTCATCTATCGATAGAAATTTGCAAGCATATGGTGAAAAATTAATGAGAAATAAAATTGGCAGCATTGTTGCTATTGAACCATCATCGGGGGAAGTGCTAACTCTTGTATCTAGCCCAAATTACGATCCCGAATTATTAGTAGGACGAAAACGTACACAAAATTTTAAAAAATTATCTACAGACTCATTAAACCCATTGTTTAATAGAGCGTTAATGGCAATGTATCCTCCGGGCTCTACATTTAAATTAATAAATGCTCTTATTGGTTTACAAGAAGATGTTGTGCATCCATACACAAAATATGAGTGCCATGGAGGATATTATTATCGAAATATACATGTTAGATGTCATAATCATAAATCTCCACTTAATTTATTAGAATCAATTCAAATTTCGTGTAATGCATATTACTGTAATGTGTTTAGAAATATCTTAGAAAATAAGAAATATCCGTCAATACGTGAAGCATTCGATAAGTGGAAAAGCTACCTTGTATCGTTTGGTTTTGGACAGAAATTAAATAGTGATTTTACAAACGAATTAAGAGGAATTGTTCCAACAAAAGAGTATTATGACAGGTATTATGGAGAAAATGGATGGAATTCATTAACATTACTTTCTATGGCTATTGGGCAAGGAGAATTAGGTATTACTCCATTACAGATGGCAAATATGACAGCAGCAATTGCCAATAGAGGTTATTTTTA
Organism: uncultured Bacteroidales bacterium; assembly: GCA_964504155.1. Lineage (GTDB taxonomy): Bacteria > Bacteroidota > Bacteroidia > Bacteroidales > UBA12077 > CAZDCZ01. Next base: position 8,220 of record CAZDCZ010000059.1, read on the forward strand.
TATTCCTCATATTATAAAAGAAATAGAAGGTGCTACCGAACTAGATAAAAGATTTAAAGAAAAACATTATACAACAATAGATTCAGCGAATTTCGAGATTGTTATTAAGGGCATGGAGTTGGCAGTTAACGGAGAACCCGGAAGTGGGAGCACTGCTCGTAGTGCTCGACTCGATAGCATTATAGTATGTGGGAAAACAGGAACAGCTGAAAATCCTCATGGCGAAGACCATTCTATATTTGTTGCTTTTGCGCCAAAGGATAATCCCAAAATAGCAATTGCTGTGTATATAGAAAATGGGGGTTATGGCTCTACTTGGGCTGCTCCAACAGCAAAATTAATGATAGAAAAATATCTTACTAATAAAATATCTGTCCCATGGTGGGAACAATATGTTTTAAATGGAGATTTATTAAATAAAAATGATAAGAAGAAATAGTATTTGGGGAAATATCGATTGGATTACAGTGCTAATGTATCTTGTCTTGATTTTTATAGGATGGATAAATATTTATGCAGCAGTATATAACGACGAACACAGTAATATTTTCGATTTTACTCAAAGATATGGAAAACAATTAATATGGATTGCAGCTGCATTACTTATTGCAATTACTATTTTTATTATTGATATTCGATTTTATTCTTATTTTGCATATATTTTCTATGGAATTTTAGTATTTACTCTTTTATTTGTGCTAGTATTTGGAGCAGAAATTAAAGGAGCTCGTTCGTGGATACAAATAGGAAGTATAAGTATTCAACCTTCTGAGTTTGCAAAAATTACTACGGCTTTAGCTTTAGCAAAATATCTTAGTGCATTTAATATAGAGTTAAATAAGTTTAAAACATACTTAAAAATAATATTAATTATTTTTATTCCAGCCTTATTAATTTATGCTCAGAACGATACTGGTTCGGCATTAGTATATTTTGCTTTTATCCTTGTTTTATATAGAAATGGTTTATCTGATAGCATTATGTTTTTAGGATTTTTCGTAGTGTTATTGTTTTTCCTTGCACTTATATTAAGTAAAATAACAATTATTCTGTTAATAATTTCTGTTGCTTTTATTGTATTTTTTATTTTAGATAAACAATCTAAGAACTTTATGTATGGAGTGTTAATTCTTGTTGTGTTTTCAGGAGTATTTTATGGTTTAAGTAAATTGGTATCTTTTAATGTTTCTCCTTATTATATTATATCTGTTTCATTAGCATCTTCTTTGTTTACATATTTTTATTTTGCAATAAAGAAAAAGATAAAACATATTTTTCTTGTTTCTATATTTTTAATTTCTTCAATATTATTTACTTTTTCTGTCGATTATTTTTTTAATAATATTTTGGAACCTCATCAGCAAGAGAGAATTAATAATTTGTTGGGTATTGAATTCGATCCTTTAGGAGCAGGATATAATGTTAATCAATCGAAAATTGCAATTGGTTCGGGAGGAATTACAGGCAAAGGTTTTTTACGTGGGACACAAACAAAATTCGATTTTGTGCCGGAACAAACTACCGATTTTATTTTTTGTACTATTGGTGAAGAGTGGGGTTTTGTTGGAACATTTACTGTAATAGTATTGTTTGTAGGACTAATGGTAAGATTAGTTTTCCTTGCAGAACGCCAGAGAACTAAATTCAGCAGGTTGTATGGATATGGTGTGGTTTCTGTTTTGTTTGTACACTTTACGGTAAATATTGGAATGACTATAGGTTTGTTCCCTGTAATTGGTATTCCTTTGCCTTTTTTAAGTTATGGAGGCTCGTCTTTGTGGGCTTTTACTATACTGGTATTTATATTCCTACGTCTTGATGCCGGAAGAATGGAATACCTTGGATAAGTTTTGTAGATAGAAATGGTGTTTTATTTTTATCTAATGATTTTGAATAAAATACCATTTCTAATTGAAAATTAAATTTCCAGATTTGTTATTTCATCTGTAATCTGGAAATCGTATTCCGGATATTTATATATAGGCATTCTTTCTTCTGTTTCGCCAATAGAATATCCCCAAACATTTTTATAAATGCTGGTGTCTTCTCCCATAAATTCTAATTGTTCTAAATATCTTGCAATTGGTTTCGATTCTATAATAATAACATTTCCCATTTTGTTAATTATAGGACTATGTTTACGAAAATAATCATGACTAAATTCTAATATTCTACGACCATGTTTAGTAATGCCAATAGTTCTGAAGGTCATACTTTTCCCAACACCCGGAAGATTTAGAATATTCCTATCTGTTGCTAAAAACGGTATGTTTTCTTCTTTTTTTAATTTCGAGATGTTACTAATTATATTTTCGGCATCTTCAGGAAAGGTTTTAATTTTGTCATATTGTTTTGTCGAGATTTCGCCAATGTATTTTTCTTCTATTTGTTCTTGAACAGCTCTGGCATTTGTAGCAAAATTAGAAGTGTTTTCCATAAATCCTTTTACCGAAAAAGTGTAATACGAGAGTATCCCAATATCGTTTAATACTTTTCTTAATTTGGCAGAGTGTCCTCTTCGCGATGCTGCCGTTGTAAATACTTGCTGATTAATAATTGTCCAACCTGCCGAAGATAACATAGATATTCCGGTTCTTACTCGTGGAGTTAATTCCATAGCAGATTCAATATGTGTTTGAATATAAAACTGTTTAATTCCTATTTTACTTGCTTTATCTTTGAAATTTTTAAGAATTTTAATTAAGTTTTCATCTATTCTTTGAGGTAAATATACAGGAAGTCGGGTGCCAAGTCTAACACGTAATAATTCAGCATACTTTTCACCATTTTTACGTTTTGTATTAGCTTGTATTTTTCTAATAGCAGTATCATATACAGCATCAAGGATTTTTTCTAATGATTTATCGGAACTCATAAAAGCATCACCTCCGGTAATTAGAATATCTCGAAGTTGAGAATCTTCTTCGAAATATTTCAATAATCTATTGAGTTTCTCTGGCCACGTTTCTTTAACTTTTAATTTATCTAAATTAAAATTGAAATTTCCCGATTGAAAATCATACATTCTTTGACATGAAGAGCATAAACCACCACATGCACGTCCTACTGTGTCGGGAATTAATATTGCTACTTCAGGGTATCTTCTATGAATGTTATGTCCTTCAGGTAATAACCATCCGGCGGCATTTGGTTTATTTGCTTCAACAATATCTTCTTTTTCCCATGCTACAATATTTCCAAACTCATTAACTAACTCTTGGCTATAAATTATGTAATCTCTAATAGCATAATCTGAACCTATATATGGCCCCGATTCGTTTATGTTAAGTAGTGTTAGGTAATATGGATTTATAAAAAAAGGAATTCCTGCATCTTCGGCTTCAGATAATATTTGCATTGTTTTGTCATCCAAAGAGAAATCAAGCATTCGATTTAATAGTTTGGGATTTCTAATGGCAAATTTTAGATGAAAATTTTTAGTTTCCCACCATTCAAGCATTTTTTTAAATTTGTTGTCTTTCGACATTCCTATTGCAAAAATATAGGTAGAACTTTTTATTTCTCCTGAATCTATTAATTCAATAAAAATATTTATTATTCTAGTTTTGTTCTCTTTTCGGATTTTAATAATATTTTCATCTAAACCCGATGGATGATTATCCATCCACGATAAAACTTGTTCTTTACTTGGTTTTTTATGGTCGGTATTGTCTGAGAATTGTCTAAAAAGTTCAAGCATATCCATAAAGAACATATAATTTGCTTCGCTCTTTTCGTATCTTACGGCCGACCATAATAATTTAAATGGATTGCTTATTCCTTTTTCTCCTCTAAGATTTAAATCTATATATTCTAATTCGGCATTATCAATATAATCTAAAATGCGAATTGTGGCAAGATCGTGCCATCTCAGTTGTTCAAAAGCTTTTCTTCCTTTCGATTTTTTAGTGTAATATAATTCTAAGGCAGAGTTATTATTAAGTTCTTTACTAATAAATATTTTTAACTTATCGATAAATTCTTGATGACTTTCCGATTCAAATATGAATGTTTTTATTTTTGGATTCTCTTTTAAAAATTGTTGTATTAATTTTTGTGATTTGCTATCAGATTTTATTTGTTCTGTCATAATGTAAATAATAATTCATAAATTATAAATAATTTTAATTGTTAATTGTTTAGAATAATTATGAAAATAGAATTAATAAATTATTTTGCGAGACAATTAAAACTATAATAATCAAATTGATAGAATTGTGTAGAATTGTAACTTGATTAAATACAAATAAACAAAAAAAAATACAATTTTGCAATAAATATGAAATCGTTCAATCCAATAATTTGTATTTCTTTGTCAGATAATTAATTATCCCTATCATGAATAATTTGAAGTTTTTATTAAAATCAGAATAGTTTTTTAGTAATTCAGAAATAGCATAATAGGTATATTTAGGAAGCGAGGTATATTCTGTCATTTTATTTAATGCTAATTCTATTCCTGTAATATCTTTGTATGATAACAGTCGATTGTTTGAAATTAATTTTGGCAAGAAATTTTGTGCTTTGTTAGGAAGAATATCATAATTCGATTTTAATAGTTTGTAAAATGTATTGGTATATTCAGGTAATGGAATATTAGAATAGTCGTTCTAATTTGCTGCAAGAAAATGATCGTAAAATATATCGATAATTATTCCCGAATATTTTTTAGAAATGTTTCTTTTTGCTAATTTATGTAAAGAATTATTATCGGTAAAATTATCGATATCTCGATGAAGTAAAATTCCTTTTTGTATTAATTCCGGATAGTCGAGATATTTGTTTCCTTTTAACCTGAGTTCGATGTAAGCTTTGTCCACAGTTTCACTTAATTAGTTCATATACAAGACAAATACTTGCAGTACTATCGGGATAATTCAAAAGGATTTGGCGAAGTATATGGGCTAATTGATGAAATCTGCCAAGCGGAAAAGCCAAAAACACATCATCTTTGCACTTAAAATCAATTGAAATAACCCGTTATTACTGCTTGATTTCAAGCACAAATCTAATACGCTTTTGACTTTCTGTGTGTCAAATCTTACATCGAACTCAGGTTTTTACATAATCTCCAATAAAGTTACCAATTTGTATTTGTTCGTTATTTCCCGATAAATAAATGTGAGCTAAAAAAATCATTTTTTTAATGTATATAGAATGCAAGATATTATTTTATTTACTAATTGGCTTTGTGTTATTTAACATAATGTATCGTGTGTTTGTTGATATTATTATGCGAACGAATGATTCCGACTTGTTAAAAACATTAATTAACAAAACAAAGCTTAAAGTTTATTTAATAAAATTATGATTTTTCATTTAAACAATTAATTTTGTTAGTATAAAATTATTAACCCACTAAAAAAAGGAGAAAAAATATGCCTAAAAAAAATGTAATTATTATTGGAGCTGCCGGAAGAGACTTCCATAACTTTAACACTTTTTACCGAGATAATGAAGATTATAATGTAGTTGCATTTACAGCTGCTCAAATTCCCGATATAGATGGTCGTAAATATCCTGCAGAATTAGCCGGAAAATTATATCCAAAAGGAATTTCTATATTCAGTGAAGAAGAATTGCCAAAATTGATAAAAGAATTAGAAGCTGATGTTTGTGTGTTTTCGTATAGCGATGTTCCTTATTCTAAAGTAATGGAAATGAGTGCTATTGTTAATGCTGCCGGTGCTAATTTTGCACTTTTAGGTACTAAAGATACAATGATAAAAAGCAACAAGCCTTTAATTGCAGTAGGTGCAGTTAGAACAGGATGTGGAAAAAGTCAAACATCAAGAAGAATTATTGAATTATTGATGGAAAAAGGACTTAAGGTTGTTGCTATTCGTCACCCAATGCCATATGGCGACCTTGTTGCCCAGAAAGTACAGCGTTTTGCTAATATTGACGATTTAAAGAAGCATAAATGTACTATCGAAGAAATGGAAGAATACGAACCTCATGTTGAAAGAGGTAATGTAATATATGCCGGTGTCGATTATGAAGCTATTGTACGTGCTGCTGAGCAAGATCCTGACGGATGTGATGTTATTCTTTGGGATGGAGGAAATAATGACTTCCCATTTTATAAACCTGATTTAATGGTTACTGTTGCCGATCCTCATAGACCGGGTCATGAATTAAAATACTATCCGGGAGAAGCAACATTGCGTATTGCCGATATAGTTGTAATTAATAAAATGGATAGCGCTTCACCTGAAAATATACAGATTGTTCGCGAAAGTATTGCAAAAGTAAATCCTAATGCTGTTGTTATCGATGGTGCATCTCCTATAAAAGTCGATGATCCATCTATTATTAAAGGAAAAAGAGTATTGGTTGTTGAAGATGGTCCTACATTAACTCATGGGGAAATGAAAATTGGTGCAGGAACTGTTGCTGCCAAAAAGTTTGGAGCCCTTGAGTGTGTTGATCCTCGTCCATATACTGTTGGAAAACTTACCGAGACTTTCGAAAAATATCCGAATATAGGAAAACTGCTTCCTGCTATGGGATATGGCGATAAGCAAGTTAAAGATCTTGAAAAAACCATTAAAAAAACAGAATGCGATGCTGTAATTATTGGTACGCCTATCGACCTTAATAGAATTATAAAAATAGATAAACCAAATACTAGAGTTTATTACGATTTACAAGAAATAGGAAATCCTAACCTTGCAGAATTTATCGACGAATTTGTAGCAAAACATAAGTTATAGTTAAATTCTATTTTTTAAATGGCTATCTTAAATAAGATGGCCATTTTTTTTTGGCACGATTTTAGAATTAAATTTAATTATATTTGAGTTTAATTATTATTCTCATATTTTTGTAGTTGATTTATTCCTAATATACATTAATTATGCTGCGATTATTTTCACTAAGTGTTTTATTATTTGTTTTTTATAGCGTTCAATCGTTCGGACAAGTTATATATCCTGACGATACAATATCTATTGATACAGTTGCTGTTGATACAATTTCTGTTGATGCAATTGTTGTCGATACTGTTGCTGTTGCCAAAACTATAGAAGAGGAAGACGAGCATCAAAATACTGATATTATTTATTTCCATAGTGGTAAAAAAAAATATGTTAATGTAAAAAAAATATATTTTAATAATCTTTATTATTCTATGCCGGGTAATAGAAAAGTTGAGAAGATGGATCAACGTTATGTATATAAAATAAAATATAAGACCGGTAAAGTAGAAATATTAAATGAAGATAAACCTCAGATAAGAAAAGTCTCTGATTGGAGAAAAGTAAAAATCACAAAAGAAGAAAATAATGTTGCAGGCTTAGTTGAAGTGGCAAGACTCGAAGCAAAGGCCGAAGGATCAGAAAGAGGTTATTCTACACCGGAATCGCTTGAGAGGAGTGCCACAATTATTTTAAAACGAAAAGCAGCATTAATTAATGCGCATATTGTTCTTATTATTGATAAGAAATCATATTTTGCTTTTGGCGAAATTCCAAGCATGACTCTGATAGGAATAGCATATAAATACGAGTAAAAATACTGATATTATTTTTGTCATATTCTTAGAATTCTTCTTTAAAATAATTTTCGAAAATGTTTTGTAATTCATAATTTAATTTATCGAATTCTTCATTTAATAAAGTAAATGTCGAATTCTTAGTTAATTTTAAATACAGAAATTCCCATTTTGAAAATAGTTTTTTACAACTAACAAAATAATTATAAGAAAAAAATCCGGTAATTGGTAAACTTATAAAGTACAGAGATGTTATACTAATATCTTTAAAAACAAAATAAAAAACAAGTGTTTGAATAAAGTAAAATAAAGTAAAAGTGAATAACATTATGGCAAAACGAAATGTGCAAACAAATTGAGAATCCTTGACCAGCCTAGTTATCCAAACAGGGATTTTATATGAGAATATGTTATTTATTAGACCATATATTGCAATTGGCAACATAATTATACTAATAATGCTTTGAGCGAGCAAAGAAAAAATAGTGTAATAACTTTTTCTTAGAAAAGAATTTGTGAAGTTAAAATCTTGTAATTTAGAATAATATGATTTGAATAAATTGTTTAGCTTTTTGGCTTTATTAATATTTTTTTCTATTAAATTATCGAGAACAGTTATTGTTTTTTTTTCGGCAACGAATTTACTATAAGTTGAATTAGCTTCTAGATTTATATATTCTGCCATATCTGGTGCAAAATCCTTACATAAAGAATATTGCATATCGTAAAACTCTTCACTATCTATATGAATAATTAGTTTTTTAATTTCTTCAGACAATTTTTCTCGTAATAGATTCATTCCCTTGGGCTTATTTTATATATATATCGTAGAAATCAGAAACATTTATAGGCTCTCCGTAATTAATAAAAAGCCTACTTCTAAAATTTATATAATTGCTATAATCTATACCAACGGGAATAATTTTAATATTGAGCTTGAAATTATTTGTTTCTTCAGCAAGAAAAACAATTCGAGAGATCCCTTTTTTCAGTGTTCGTAATCGACGATATCTAGAGTGATTACCCTCAGGCATAATAACTAATCATCTTTTAGCTTTAAGTACATCAATGGTTTTGTTAAATATTGGATTGTTGGTTATTAAATTTTCTTTACCATCTCTAATTCTAAAAATAGGGAGTATCTTAATAAAAGTAAGAAGTTTTTGTATTATGTATCTTTTAAAGATGTCGGCTCTGCCAAGAAATACATGTTGCCCTTTTGTAGAAGCAACAAAGACTAAAGCATCGATTAATGCATTTTGATGATTTGGGGCAAAGACTAATATTTCGTTTTTAGGAATGTTTTTATAATTATGAATATCTATTCTGAAATAAATTCGATATAACAGTTTTACAAATGGTTTTAATATTGCATATGTTAGCGACCATTTTTCTATCGTTTCGCGTTTAAACCCCATAATTAATTATCTAAAGGTTTTAACGACCATAATCCTGCTATTGCTAATCCCGAAATAATATGCCAAATCCCCCACCAAGCTGCAATAAAAGCCATGCCGCCAAGATTTAAGTCGGGAGAGAATATCTTTGGATTAAAGATTAAAACTAATGCAAGTCCTGAATTTTGTATTCCTGTTTCAATTGTAATTGATCGTCTGTTAACTCGTGGTAATTTGAAAATAGTACTAATAGAGAAACCTGTTAATAAAGCAAGAGTATTATGTGCTAATACAATTAAAATTATTAAATGTATATATTTCTTAAAATTATTAAAATTGTTAGCTAAGGCAACAAATATAAATCCCATAAAAATAAGTATTGATAATGTTTTTATCGATTTTATTATTTTTTTTGTTGTCTTAGGAAATTTAGTAGAAAAGGAAATTCCTAAAATTAGAGGTATTCCTAATAAAATAAAAACTGTTTGAAACATTTGATACGGGTCAATTTCAATAGGTTGTAAAAGCGGTGATGATTTTGCGTACAATCCTCCCCAAAAAGCAAAATTTATTGGGGTCATAAATATTGCCGATAGTGTAGCTATAGCAGTAAGAGTAACCGATAAAGCTATATTCCCTTTCCCTAACGACGAAATAAAATTTGAGATATTGCCTCCCGGGCAGGCTGCAACCAAAATCATTCCTAAAGCTACTCCCGGAGATGGTTTAATAAGTAGTACTAATAAAAATGTAACTGCCGGAAGTAGAAATAATTGAGATATTATTCCAATTATTACCGACTTTGGTTTTAAAAATACTTTTTTAAAACTACTAAAATCAATTTCTAGAGCTACTCCAAACATAATAAAGGCTAGAGTGATATTTAAAAAAAGTAAGCCGTCTTTATCAAAATTTAATTGAATATTATCTAAAACGCGTAAAGTTTCACTCATAGTAGAAATAATTTTAGTTTCTATGTAAAAATAAACAATTGATTTTTAAATCAAAATATAAACATATTTTATAAATTATTAACAAATCTTTTGTATCTTTAACTGTTAACTAAAAATTTACAGAAACTAGTTTTGTTTATGTTTTTTACTGCCTAATTTTAAAGAAAGAAAATTAATTAAAATCAAATAAAAAACTAACATTTTTAGAGCTTAGAATTTAATTATGGAAGAAGAAAGGGATGTCATGAAGAAAATAGATGAGGTTTCAGAATTACTTTCTCTATTTATTGAGTTAGAAAAGAGAGGGAAATTCCAGGATGCTCTAAAAAAGATAGATGCTACATTAATAAAATATTTCGATATAGATTCAAATTCTTTTATGACAATTTCAGAAGATTTGTTAATTGATTTTTTACAGAAAGACAAAGGGCTTAGTGCAAAACAATTAGCTTCTTTAGTTGATGTATTGCATGAAAAGGGTAATATATTAATGAAACAAAATGATTTAAAAGTTAGTAAAAGAGTTTTGAAAAACACATTAAAATTATATTATTTCTTAAATGATGAACAAGATTTTTTCTCGTTTAAAAATATGAATAAAATTGTTTTAATAAATGAGAAACTTGCTAAGATTAACTTTAAAATACAATCATAATTCAAACTTATTTGAAATTATAAAAAAAACCGGGATTATATTTAAAATATTCCGGTTTTTTAGTGAATTA
>CAZDCZ010000060.1:0-18521 GCA_964504155.1 uncultured Bacteroidales bacterium
AAATCGAAATGACAGAAGTTATTGTCATGTCGAGCGTAACGCAGTAAAGTCGAGACATCTGACGAATATAATTACGAATCAAAAAAGACTCTGTCAGGTGCTAGGCACTCTGACAGAGTCTTAATAATTATTATCTTAATTAGCAAAATCGTTCTTTATATGATACTGTGAGCCTGTTTCAGGAACTTTAAATACTGTAATTGTTGGGCTATTATAAGTATTAACGCATCCATTACTATCTGTAATTTGAATTGAATATACATAATCAGTATCAGGTGAACCATCATCAACCCACTCAGGATTATTAACCGGAGTATAATCATAAGGATTCTCAGCAGCTAATATATTTATGTTTTCAACCGGATTAGTACTATCATCAATTACAAGATCCCAATCGGTTGCAGCAGTTGTAAAATTAATATTAATTACTGGAAAATCTCCATTACATATTGTATCAATTGCAACTGTAATATTAGCTGTAGGTAATGGATTAATTGTAACATCAACACTTCCTGTCATAGTTTGCGTACAATTTCCTGTTGCATCTTGAGCTTCGACAGTATAATTTCCTGCTACTGTTTGGTTTCCGAAATTAATTGAATTCCCGGTACTCCCTGCTGCAGTACTACCTGAAAGAGAACCATCTACATATAATGTATAAGTTACTCCTGTATCAGAATTATCTAATCCGACTGCAACTCCCGATCCTCCGGCACAATAAGCTCCACCATCGGTAACATTATAAGCCGTTGGGATAGGATTTACTGCAACAGTAATATCGTTTCCGAAAGTATTTCCATCTATTGTTCCATTATCGCCTCTAACTGCATTAATTGAATATACTCCGGCAACTGTAACATTATATGTATATGGACTAGCATTAATTTGTATTGTTTCAACAAAGCCTCCATCTCTATGAATATCAACATCCCAATACGCATTACCCGAACATTCTATTATTAACGAAGCAGTACCACCGGCACATATTGTTGTATCATTAGATATAAATCCTGCTGTTGACAATGGAGTATTATCTTCCGAGCCAATAGTAAATACATGCTCGTCGAGATTTACTTTACTATCTGTTTGAATTCTTCCATCATTAATACCATTATCGGTAATATCTTGGCCAACAGATGTCCATGCAGAACCATCCCATTCAACAATATGAAGTAATGAGCGAGGATCGGTAGCGGCAGGCAACTGACTTTGAGAATCCCAACGAATTTTTACATGAGATTGGTCTCCGGCAGGTCCTTTAACTCTCCAATATTCGTTATTACTTACTGTTTGTATAGGCGCAACTACACTCGTAATATCATATGTAGGATTCGGATTTGTATTAAAATATTCGGTTTCCCAATACTGTGCTCCGGTAGTTGCCGTGCTAGTAACTTCAACTTGTCCATATCGTGAGTCATTACCAACAGGAAAAGTAAAACTTCCGTTATTTAATATCTGTTTACGCATAGGCCCATCGACATATCGTGATGATGCTTGTCCGACAATAGCATTCTCTGCAGTATTATTTATAGATAATAAATTTGCTGCCGTTGAATTAATAATACCATTTGAAAAAGTAAGATCGGCATCAATTTCAACAGGTCCATTTAATGTTAAACCATTTGTATTATCTAACTCATAATGATAAAAAGCACTTGTTCCGGTAAAATTACCTGTAATAGACTGAGCAGACGAACCATTCATAAACACCTTAGCATTTACTCCGAAACCTGCATCAAATACTCCAAGGTTTTTCGTTATATTACCTCCAACAGTAATTGTTTTATCATGATCGTTATTTAAAATAAGATTGGCATCATCGCCATCTATAATAAGGTTACCACTAATAATTAAATCGCTATTAGGGAAACGTTTTTCGTTTGTTCCACTAATTTTTAAATTATTAATAGTAGTAAACGATGCTAATATATCGTAGCTGCCTGTACCCCCAAACTCGAAAGTTCCTGTTCCCGGCAAGCAGAAATCATCATAATATCCTGCCGGCAAGCTTTCACGTTTAGAATAAAGAGTTCCTGTTCCGTTAACATTTCCAAGTCGATGACCAAAAGTACTGTCAACTTTAAGTGTTCCATTAATTTCTGTTGTATAAGAAGAAATAAAGTTGTTTGGGACAGTAACCGTATGTCCTGTATTAACTCGCACCATTGCACCTCTAGGACCACCGGTAACATTTGGAGTCCAAATAGAACCATCGGTCCATTCTCCATTTTGGTTTGTTTCATAGAAAGGAACCTGATCAGGAATAGCGCCATTAAAAGTAGAACCATCAACTCCGGCGGTATAATCGCCACTAATACCCGAATCGTCTTTATTTGAGAATGAAAAATCGAGTTCGTGATTTATTTTATCTACATCGCTTGTATTATACTTATTCCACATACCTGTACCATCGTTTAATAAACGAGCCGGAATATAATCGTCGATAGTATATGGAGCAGTAACTTCAACATCTCCTTCGTAATATTTCATTTTTGCTGTAGCAGTAAAGCCTGAGATACCATCAGATTTTAATACCCAGTGATATTGTAAAACATTATCAATATCAACAATTTCGGGATCCGGAGCTTCGGCATCTTCCTGAATACTTGGATGACGTTCGTTTGCTGCTTTAACTGTAATTGCTCCTGTACTATTAGCATTTGCTGTTATTGTAAACGATACCGGGGTATATTTATTTTCAGAACCCATAGGAAATATAAAATTTGAAGCACCACTAGTAAATACTTTCTTTACACCATTATCGGTAAACGACATATTTGTTGATATCATATTTGTCTCAGAAAAAGGATTTCCCGCAACAACATCAGCTCCTACTTCAAGTTTCAATAAATTTTTACCAATATCAAACACTCCATTTGTTAATTTCAGTTCATTGGTAATAGTATAAGAATTACCTATAGGCATATTTATACTGTTTCCGTTATTTATTGTTAATTTTCCAAGTGTTCCGTTACCGGTAGCATATTGCTTACTTGCTCCATTTAAGGTAATTCCATCGCCACTTCCCCCGTAATTATGTGTTAAGTCGATATTTATATCGCCCTGAACATAAATTTCGTTACTATTATCGGCAAGGATACCGGCATCGAACAAAGCATCATTTTCGATTATAATATCGGTGTTTACATCTAACTGATTTGAATTTGGTTTTGATAAATTATAAAAGGTAGTAGTTATGCCATTAATATTTTGTGTAGCAGTTCCGTTAAAATATGTTGTATTATTATTAGCCGTAAAAGTACCATTATTTGTAAAATCTCCTTTTATGTTTAAATCTAATCCATTAGCATCAAATTCTGAGTTTGCATTAATTGTTAAATCTTCGATTAAAGTTAGTGGCACAATATTAAGTGTTAAGCTTGGCGAATTTGTAGAATTAACTCCAATATTCATTAGATCCTTACCGGCATATAAAGATAAGTCTGCATCACCTGCAGTTGTACTTGCATTTCCAAACTGAATTGATGTTCCTGTAGTCAGGTTAACAGTTTCAGGATTAAAATAAAATGATGCAATGGATGGATTATTTCGGTGATCATTAACAAGATAAAAATTACCTGCTGAATGTGTAAACGAACTTCCGGTATTTAATATTTCAAATATTGCTCTATCGTCGGCACCTGCACCATTAACCCCAAACTGAACATCTCCGCCAGATTGAGTAAAAGATAAAATTCCTTCTTCAGTTACAGTACTTCTTCTAATTTGAGAACCTACCCAAAGGTTACCTGATGAAATTTCTATTTCTGCATTGCCTGATGCCGAATACTCAATATAATTATTGCCATTTCCGGCTCCATTAATCATATCCACAGTACCTCCATCAATTAATAATTTCCCATCCAAATTTATTCCGGTATTATCACCATATACGTTTACCGTTCCTTGTGTAACTTGTAAACATGCAGAAGATGGAATATCAAAGTCTTCATCTCCGGTTGTAAGGTTAATATCAATATCGGTATCGTCAAGTATTAATGTTCCGTTTTGAAGTTCAAGAGCTTTTGAAACACCAGTTCCTGAAGTTGCACCACTTAAATTAAAATCATTGCTAAATGTAAAAGAGCTATCCTGATTTGTACCTTTATTCATGATAATGCGATATAAATCGGGTACAGTCCCTGCAGTATTTGAATAACTATTACTTGTTTTACCTGAGAGTTCAAGTATAACTGCTGTTCGATCAGAAGCACTAAATAAGTATATATTATCTTCTGTTATTGTAATATCTCCACCTACAATAAACTTATGCTCTAAAGTACTGGCAACGCCAGGATTATTAACAATTATAGAATCAGCAACAGTAACATTTCCCTCAACAGTAAGAGTTACAGCACTCCCAGATGCAGGGAACTGAAAACTACCTAAATCATAATCTGAAATTATGAGATTTCTTTTAATTAAAACATCATTAGCGATGATTGTGTTACGACTTTGCCAAGCCGATCTTAAATCATAATTAATTACTAAATTATTTTGATTAATAGTATAATTGCCCGATTCTAAATATACTGATGGAGCTGGTTGTGGAATATTATTCAAGGTATATGAACTTCCTGCTGATGTTGTGAAAAATAAATATTTAGAATCGTTGTGAGAAGCAAAATCACCAAAATCACCATTTACAATTGGATCGTATACCATATTAAATGAAATCCAACCTGTCCCTTTTACAATTCCTAGGTCATAAGTTGCTGAATTTGCATAAAATTGAACCCTAGAGTTTGCATTTGTCAAATTTACTTCAGCAGGGATACTTGTACTAGGTTCAGTACTTCTTACATCAATAATATCATTGGCACTAATAATTACCACACTTCCTTCTGTTGGAACTTGATTTTCCACCCAATCAGCAGCTGTAGTCCACCTTCCACGACTACCACCAGAGGTATGAGCATTAGAATGAAATATAGGTACAGACCCCGTAAATCTTCCTGAAACACCTGCTGTATAGTTCGCATTTTCAAGGACAATAGGATCAAATCCAATAGTATTGTTTCCTGTATTAAGCCAACCATTTGGGGTGGAGCGTGTATATGGGTTTTCGTCTAAAACTTTTCCTTGGGTAAAGCTAGCTTCATCAGGAACATCATCATCATGATTATTATACCTAAATCGTAAGCGAACAGTAGGCAGTGTAGTAAAATCTGAATGTCCTACACGCCAATAATAGCTTAATAAATTACCTCCTGATAAATTTGTAGTTTTTAACTCCCCATCAACAGGGCGTATTTGTATGTAACCATCATCTGTATCAGTATCTATCCTTATTTCAGCTGGTGTAGACCTAGTAACACCATCAGCTGTTGTGCCTAGAGGTATACCAAAAATTGAATCTAATGAGTTTGCCGGAATATAAAGCTCTATACCTCCATCAGATGCGTTTGCATCACTATAAATCATTTTAGCATTATTTACATCAAAAGCATAATTCTTTGTAGTAGCATTACTATGTAAATAATCTACCTTTAATTTATAGGTAGCTATATTATATAGTCCTTGATAATAGCCGATTCTTTTTATATAAACATCGCTTGTAAACGTAACCGTTCCTGTTGAATTGAATTTAATATTTCCAAACACCACATCATCATCAGAATTTATAGTTAAATCGCCATCTCTAAACATGATATAAGCTGTAAGTGGAGTTACACCAACTTCATATGTACCAAGCTGCCCATTTTTATTAACGGTTACACCTTCGAAAAGTCGGATAGACTGTCTCCCTTGATTAAGTATCCCACTTATAATATTTACATCATTTACAACATGCACTAAACGATTGAAATACTCCGATGTAACATTATCAGGATCTTTATTAGTATCACCTTTAACCGTTATTTGTTTTCCTGCAGTTTTATTTACTGTTAAATTCCAAAAGTATTGTTCATGACCGTCATTATGATTCCATCCAATATATAATTCGCCATCTTCTGTTCCGTTAAAAGTTGTAGTATTTTGTTGGTAATTATAAATCCCTATATTTTTAGTTGTACCGTCTTCGAGAATTGAGAAATTCCTTCCAATGTAAACATCATGGTATAATCCTGCAACTGTAGTATCTTCAACATCCAATTCGGCATATGGATTTATTGTAAGATCGTGCGAAACAGTTAAATTGGTATCTAACTGAACAGTCATATTCCCACTTCCTGTATTATTAATAATATCTAAATCCCAGAAATTTGCAGTTGAAAATAGTTGGAAATTTCTTGTATCTCTTACGTTAATAGTAACTTTTCCACCTGTTACATTATAGTTACCTTCGGAACAAGGAATATACCATTCCGGATCGGGATCTCCATCTTCGTCGCGTAAAATAATTTCACCCCCCGACATACTAAATACTGCATCTTCAGATTCGAGTCCAAATAAAGGATAGTTACCTGTATATTCACCGTCTTCTGTTTCGTTACCACGAACTAAAACTGTACCACCGGTTTGAATATATGATGCTATACCACTTCCTCCGCCGGCACTACGCATTTGTGCCACATTAACATTACCCCCATTGATATATACCTGGGCGTTAGCAGCAGTCCAAAATATAAACCCTGCACTATTTCTTGTTCCGAAAACACCATCGCTAATACGAAACTTCCCATAAAGAGTCATTGCCTGATTAGAACTACCTGTAGTAACACTGCTACCCGAACCGTCGGCAACTTGTGTATTCCCCGATGTAGAATTATCGCTGGCAGTTGAATATACATTAATATCAGGGTCGGCTATCCATAAACAAGCATCCGTTCCAATGGCATAATCGCCATTTCCTGAAACCTGATTTCCTTCCGATAAAGTTGGGATATTAATATATCCTGTTAATTTTAATGTTCCATTATATATCCATAATGCTTTTCGAACGCAAGGGTCGGCAGATGAATATGGAGCAGAAGTATATCTCCCTACATTATTCGGTCCATATAAATTAAAGTTATTAGCATTATTAGAATAAATTTTCAGAATAAAAGTTTTATCAGTTCCCTTATCGACTATTAAATTATAGAAATCGGTTGTTCCATATAAAGTAACATCCTTACTAGCAGCTCCTTTAAACCAAACTGTTACCGCCCCTGTATTTGTAAACTGGTTATATATAGGGTCGGTTTGGTTGGTAAATCTTACCGCTCCATTATTAGAAAAATTACCGTATATCTCAAACTGGTGAAATATTTTAAAATAATTATCACCAACAGGCATTGTTCCCGAAATAGAATATGTTCCAATTGTATTTCCCTGTCCTGTAATTATTTGTCCTTCAGCATCTACAGTTACATCTTTTTTAACAATAATTGTACGTATATCAGTTGCTGCATCATCATTAATCTTCAATATTCCTTTTTCTACAATAAGGTTTCCGTTTATTGTATAATTAGCCATTAAAGTAACAGTATTAGCTGCATTATCTAGAATAATTTCCATATTATAGTATTCTCTATCGGCTGATAAAGTATAACTTTCACCTTGGTAAACAACGGTTCCTTCATCTTTTCCGGCAGTAATAAATTCTGTTGCATCACCTGCCGGGAAGTTATCGGCATGAAGCAATATTCTTCCACTACCACTAATTTGCCCAAAATTATGACCTGTTGTAGTTGATAAATTTAAACGACCTTGTACTTCAAGACCAGAATGAATTTTATTATCATTTCCGGCAGATATTGTAACTGTTCTTCCCGAAAGAATAACAACTTTATCGGCAGCTGATGATGGAGAAGTTGTAGGAGTATATCCTCCCGGATTATTTGGCAAAGCACCCGATGGGTCTAAGGTCCAAATATCTGGTTCTTCCCAATCTCCTGACACAAGTGTATACCATGTATTCCCGGGAGCACCTTCAATCGGGCTATTTGTATCATCAGTTGTCCCAATAGTATAATAACCGTCAGCCAAATTAGCATTATCAACATCGAAATACACCTGATCGGCATCTGCTAATCCACTAGTTAATCCACCAACAATAGTATAATCAGTAGCCCCATTTGTGGCTCTGTAAAGCAAAACATAATTAGCTACATTCTGAGGATATTCACCATCTGTTAATGCTTCTTTAAAATCGAATACTAATTTTGCATCAATACCATCAACCTTAGTTGCATCAATATACCATTCTCTGTTCCAAGCAGCTTGAGCACCTGCATTGGTAACAACAGTTCCGGTATTTTTTGTAGCTGAACTATTATCAACATTTTCGTGTCCGAACATTACATATTCGCCTGTTGTTAAGCTCGATGTATTTTCATAAATATATAATCCTGCAGATGCAGAACGTGATTGTGTACCATCAGTTTCTTCGCCAATACCGGCAACATCGTAATAAAAACCTGAAGCCGCTCCTCCATAATATGTATTTGCAATAGAAATACTATATTTCGCTGCAAGATAATTCTCGACAATTATTCTTTGAGCTGAATTTAGAGGATCGGTATAATAAATAACTTCAGCAACATTAACATCGTAATACTTTGCTGTTGCTCTCCAACGAGCAATACCCGACCCACCATAAGCAGAAAGTTGTGTTGCATTATCAACTGAGCCTATTTGAGTACCATCTTGAAAAGCCCTTCTTTGCGGATTAGCTTCTGCAGAGGCTAAACGATTCATGAAAATACCATAATTATCGTTTGGAGTACCATCGCCAACATATCCACTTCCATCACCCGAAAGAGTTGAGTAAATATCGTTACCCCAATGATTACAAGTATTTTCGGTAGCATTTCTCCAACCAAAATGCATATTTTGATTTGATGATTCTGTTGTTCCGGCTAAAATAAAATTTTCTCCATCATTACGTCGAGCACCAACAAAAAACACTGTTAAATCGGTATTTACTAATATGTTCCCATCGTAAGATAAGAAATCTTCTTCATCCCCGGCACCCGGATCATTCTCAAAATAAATAATTGGAAATCCGTTTACTGCACTAGTCTTAAACAGTGGCTGTCGCAAAGTTGTTGTTTGTTCTGCATTATTATTATTACCGGAACGGTCTGTCCACTCAGATACAGGATCATCATTATTCAATCCTAAATAATTTGCATCGAGCCATAAAATATTTTTTGGTTGGCTACTTGTTCCATCAGAATTACCAACTCCACCCGGACCGGTTTGCGCAAATAATCCAAAATTTATAAACCCTAAAATAAAAACTATTAATATCTTTTTCATATCTATAAATTTTCTTCTTATTATTGATACAGTAAAAATAAACAAATGTTAAGTATATGTCTACTATTTTGACTGCAAACATCATTTCTTACTTAAACCTCAATATTTTTTTGATAAAAATTTGCTTTGTTACCTAAAATTCTTAGTTCGATAAAAAATCTGTCTATTTAAAAATCAACATTATCATAAATAATTATAATAAAAAAAGGATGCCCTTTCAAGACATCCTCATAGTTTTATAAATAAATTTCTTTAGTTAAAGACAGGCTCAACCAATAAGGTTTTAACCATACTTGTATTAGCAATATTATCGGCAATTGGGCAACCCCGCTACCGCTCTAATGACTAATTCGTAATTCTAATATACAGATTTCTCCGCAAGGTCGAAATGACAAGGACTTTTATGACAGATTTCTCCATAAAATCGAAATGACAGGGACTTTTAATATTAAATTCTCCATAAAATCGAAATGACAAGGAAGTTATTGTCATGTCGAGCGTAACGCAGTAAAGTCGAGACATCTGACGAATATAATTACGAATCAAAAAAAGACTCTGTCAGGTGCTAGGCACTCTGACAGGTCTTAATAATTATTATCTTAATTAGCAAAATCGTTAGATATATGATATTGTGAGCCTGTTTCAGGTAATCTAAATATTGTATATGTTACTTTAGCAATTTTTGTACAATTTCCATTATCTACTTCGGCATAAAAATCTTTAGTTGCAGATGTAGCTCCTCCTGTAATTGTAACATTAATTGTAACATTTGTGGGAGTTCCGACAGGAGTAGTCAATGCAAGGTCTTCGTACCATGCAACAGCATCTCCGGAACCACCTGTTATAGCATTTTCTAGAGAGGTTAAATCTATTCCGTTTACCTGAGCATTTTCTCCTGTTACTTCGGAACACATATTAGCAGGCGTTTGGTCGTTTGCTGTTGGCACTGCATTAACGGTAACCGAGATACTTCTAGCAATACTGGTATTACATGAGTTTGTAGCAGTAACTTGAACATTTCCACTTGTAGCACCAATAGCATAATCAATAGTAACAGAATTCAGTGTTCCGTTAATAGTAGCGCCACTTCCTGTATAGTTCCAAGAATAATTAACAGTTGGGTCATTAGGCACTGTGTATATAACATCAATATCACCTTCGCAAACACTAGCTGAGCTCGTTGTAAAATCATCGGGCTGAGCAGCATTTAATGGGAAATCAATATCAACCTCATCATAAGATTCACAATCACCATTAGTAATAGTCCAACGCAAAGTATAGGCTGAACCATTAGTTCCATAAAAAGTGGTATTATTTACTGTAGGATCGTCGAATGAACCACCTGTTCCACTCTCAACAGTCCATAATCCTGCTCCTATTGTCGGAGAATTACCATCTAATGTTGCACTAGTAGCACCACATAATGACTGATTATCTCCTGCTGTTGCAGTAGTAGGAATATCGTAAACTTCAACTTCGGTAGGGTCAACAACTCCATTATCGGCACCACTATTATATGTAAATACAGTAAGTTTATATGTTCCGGCGCTAGGTGTTAGCAATGTATATGGCACATCAGCAGATGTAATATTAATTTGTGTTTGCGGCACACCATCGATAGTATAATCTAATGTATAATCGAATGGTATTGCTTCGGAATAAGTAAATGTAACAGGTATTCCTGCATTTCCACAAACCGGACCTGTGGGCGACAATTTTGCTCTAGGTTTAACTGCATTAATACATGCCGTAGAATAATCGCTTGATCCTGATGCAGCAATAGTAACAATACCATTAGTAGAAACGGAACTTCCGGCAGCTGTAGAAGAATGTTCTTCCCATTCGCTACTTCCGCTATTATATTCTGCCACCCTCATATCGGATAAACCATTCGCTGTCATTAATGGTGTTAAATCGCTTTGAGCGTCCCAAGCTATTTCAATAATAGCCTCGCTCCCGGCAACAGCAGATACAGTCCAATATTCATCACCATTTACATATGTTAACGGACTATTCATACTTGTTGCTGTTGTATTAGGATTAAAATATTCTGCAGTCCAGTCTAATGTTCCAGCATGAGTATTTGATAAAGTTAACTTATTACCTAGTTCTGTATCTTTGCCAATAGGAAATAAGAAATCGTCGCTTTGATTAATTTTTTTAACCAGCGGACCATCAACATACGACGAAGAACTACCTCCAGCCGGTGTAACACAATTAATAGATGTATTTGTTATTGTTAAGATATTTACAGATGTTGTTTTAATATTACCATCGGTAAGCAATAAGTTTCCTTTAATGTCTGTACTTCCTGTCAAAGTAAGTCCGGAAGTATTATTTATTTCGAGATTATTCAAGGTATTTGCTCCTGAAAAACCATTTAATATCTGAGCAGAAGTTCCTTCGAAGCTAACAGTAGCTCCAGAACCCGAACCTGAGTTAAAAGATCCGGATAATAAATCCATATCTCCTTTAATAGTTAATTTTTTATTATTTACACTATTGTCGAGTGTTGGACCATCTATTTCTAATAAATTACATATTGTTAAATCTTTATTTGGCAAGGTACGTGTTCCGGTACCAGAAAAAATCAAGTTAGGAATTTCGTTATATAAATCGGCTACTAAAGTATAATCTGTTGTTCCTCCATATTCTAATGTCGCATTACCCGCACAATCTAAGAAATTGGTAAATCTACCTGCAGGGAATGTTCCTTTTTCGAGATAAAGTGTACCATTACCGGATACTGTTCCAAAATTATGTCCAAAATATGGAGATACAAGTTTTAATTTTCCGTTTATAGTAATTCTATAACTCGAAGCATTATTGTTATCCATAGTAATTTCATCATCGGAATCGACAATAACAATAAATCCGTTAGGACCACCAGATAATGTATAGTCATCACCATTGGTTTGATGCCAATTATCCTTATTAGACCAAACACCATTATTAATACTAGTATATTCAGGAACCATATCTGGTAAAGCCTCATCTATACCGGCAGTATATTCACCACTGAACGAACTTACTCCGGAGTAATCAAATACAATTACATTGTTTGTTTCGTCAACATTATCGGTTGTAGAGCCTTGGGCGGATTTAGTCCAACTTGTTCCGGGAATAAACAAACCGGCAGCAATATAATCAGCCTCTGTATTTATGCCTGTTACTTGAACATCTTCGTCTAAATAATTAAGTTCTAACTTAGCATTAACCCCTGTTATTCCAACACTTTCTACCTCCCAAAAATAATCGAGCACATTATTAGCATCCAATACTCCCGGGTGATTTTTATTTATATTATTAATACGTACCGAACCGGTATTTCCAATAGCAGTAATAGTAAGTATTGCCGGAGTATATTTCCCCGAAGTACCCATAGGATAAGTAAAAGTTCCTGTAGAACTAAACACCTTACTAATACCAACATCACTAAAAACACCATCGGAGGTAATCATTTTTGAAGAGCCAAAACCAGAGCCTTCTATATTACTATTTACACCTAAAGTCAGCAAATATTTATTTATGTCGAAAATACCATTTGTTAATGCAAGATTCTTATTTAATGTAATGGCATTTTCTATACGAGCACCACTAATATTATCAAGTTCTAATCGTCCAAATGTACCGGTTCCTGAAATTAACTGTTGTGATGTACCATTTAATATTACCCCTACACTTGTTTCGGTATAAGCAGTATTATTAGTAAAATCGCCCTCTAAATTTACAGTATATGAGTCACATCTTAATTGCCCTGAACTCAAATCTAAATTATTATAAATATCAATACTATTACTTAGGGTAAGCGAAGTAACCGGATTAACAAGTAAATTATAAAAATCGGTAACTGAGGTTCCAAGAATAGTCTGAAGCCCTCCACTAAAAGTAGTTAAGTTATTATAATGTTTATAAATTCCGTTATTATCGAGATTCCCTTTAATAGTAAGATTTATGTCGAAATCGATATTTGCATCGAAAATACTATTAATATTAGATAATGTAAGATTTCCATTAAGGACTAAAGGACTAATAAGCAACTTTACAGTAGCATTTTGTGAGTTTGTTCCATTTATTGTAAGATTATTTAATGGCACATTAGCATCGAGAATATAATTTTCTACAGATGTATTTGTACTTTGAGAAAATAGTATTTCACCTCCGGTAACAGAAGAATTTTCGGGGCGTAAATATAAATCGCCATAAGTATTACCTCCTCCACCACGTATTATATTTATAGTACCACCCGACATATTAAACTCACTACCGGTATTAAGTATCTCTAACTTAGCATTAGTAGTAAGAGTATTTCTACCATTAATAGAAAGGCTTCCTCCTGTTTGATTATAAATTAGTATTCCACTTGTAGTAGCAGGATTTCTTCTAATTTGACCATTTACTATTAAATTACCGTTTTGAATATCTATTTCGGAATCGCCACCACCAGAATATTCAATATCGTTATTATTGTTGTTTCCTGAATTTCCAATAATTACATTTCCCTCAATAATAGTTAACTTCCCATTTAAAAATAAATCATTATTATCTGAAGCAGCATTTGCAATCACAATATTTTTGTTCGATGCATTATTAGGATAATCGATATACAAAGCTACAGTAGAAGGAATGGTAAATATACTAGTTGTAGAAATAGTAAAATCGGTACTCGGATCGGTACGCATATATTTAAAAGTTCCATTTTGCAATGTTAACCAATCATTAGTTGGGGTAGTTAATGTTCCCGCAATATCGCAAGTTAAAGTTGTTGCTTGTGACGAGCCTTTGTTAACGGTAACATTACTAAATACTGTTGTAGGTGTACCTGATGTATTTGTAATTGATGTATTATCGTTACCGAAGAAAGTTACCGGAATATCGGTAAAATCACAACCACGATAACCATTTGCTCCTCCTCCAGGAGCAAGTGAATTATTAATAAGACTACCACCAATAGAAACACTTTGATTATTTGCACTACTATAATCCTGAAGCCCAGCATTTGTATTAACAATTAAATCTCCATAAACAACAAAATCTTGAGCTAAATTATTATTTCCATACCAAATTAATGCCCCACCTTGCAATTCAAAGTTTCCTTTTATAATAATTGTTTTTGCAACTCTTGATGTTGGTGCTGTAGGGTAATCCGAATTCCAAGTAGGACAAAACCAAGATCGTGAATCTTCTCCTTTTGTAATTAAATTACCATAAATTAATAAATCTAAATTTCCAAATATAATATTAGAACCTCCTTTAGGAGAAATTATTAAATTACCATATTCATGAATATCATTTGGTAACCAATATGTTGTCCCTGCAGTTCCATTCGTTGTATATAATTCTGTTGTTCCGAGATTAGCATTAAATTCGGAGAAATCGCCGAAAGGAAATTCATATGTACTCCCTGTACTATAAGAAGTTGTTAATCTAAAATTTCCATTCCCACCCGAATGATTAAGAACAACTCCGAAATTACAAGCAGGATTATAACCAATATCAAGAGCAGAACCTTTCTCTATTTGTAGACTGGCACAATTTACATCACCAGTATTTGGTGTTGTATTATCAGTTGCCAAATAAACAGAATCTTGCTCACCAATAATAACAATATCAGAAACCCCGGGCACAGAAGCGGCAGCACCACCGTTATGGCTTATTAATGACCAAGTATTTGTATTACTCCACAAACCAGATTGACGACTATAATATACAATAGGAGTACCAAAAGGATCTGTTGGAATATCATCTCCTGCAGTATATTCACCATCGATATTGTCTAAATTTGCAGAAATAATATTTGTGCTTGCATCAACATTTGCTGTTGTACCTTTTGTCCACGAATATGTGGTGGGATTGTAAAAAGCACCAACATATCCTGCTTCTGTAATATCACCTGCATTATCAACAAGGTCGTTATCGGAATAAGTGTAAGAATGACTGACAGAACCGGAAACAATACCTGCAAATCCTGAAGATTTAACACGCCAATAATAAGTAAGACTGCGTCCTTTTGTTGTAGTAGCAGGATGCTCCATGTCGACAGGGTTTACAGTAACAGAGCCATAAGTTGAAGGATCTGAAGTAAATGAAATAGCAGCAGGCGTATATTCTGCAGTACCAACAGGAAAAACAAAAGAATTAGAAGTAGAAGAATAAGTTTTTGTTATACCTCTATCTCCAACTTCGCCATTAGTTTTTACGAATTTATTAGCATCGGCTCCTATTATTGTAGCATCGGCTCCTAATTGAAGATTATACTTTTTTATATTAAATAGTTTATATCCTGTTGCTGCACCCGAAAATGTAAGCTCACCATTAATTGTAACATTACTACTCAAAATAGCTTCTGATGTTCCGGCTCCCGGTTTATTAAGTTCAAGATTTTGAAAAACACCTGTTCCATTACCATCAATATTCTGATTGGCATCGTTATTTAAAACAATTTTACCTGAACCAATATGAGTACCCGAATTGTAAATACTTTGTGCTATATTTATTGTAGCACCATTATCGTCTAACGTTCCGTCAATTATCATTGTAGAGTCGGCAATATTTATTGTTTTTTGCGAACCTGTAAATTGCAATATCTCAGAGTCCGATTTATCGATTTTAAATTTATTTAAACCAAGAGCACTTGCCAAATCAATATTAAAAACCTGATTTCCCGAACCATTAAAAATAGTCCAGTTTGTCCCAGGGGTATAAGTTGTTCCACCAGCGATAGAAAAATCGCCACCAACAGAAACATTAAGATTATTTGCATCAAAAACACCGGATGTTATTGTAAGATCATCTAAAACATTTAAAGGATATGTGCTTAATTGAACATTTGAAGTCCCACTTTGTTGGTTAATTACTAAATTACCAAGTTCAGCATTAGATGTAATAATAAGATTAGTCGGTTCTGCACCTGAGCCATCTGTAGAAATAATTTCGAGAGTACCACCTGTAACATCTATATTTGCAGATGAAGCTAAAACATCGAATACTTTTGAATGATTGGCATCAGAACCATCACCACAAATATCGTAGACACTAATTTTACCACCCGACATTGCAAATACATTAGCAGCATTATTAATATTAAAAGAGCCCTTAATTCCTTCTAAACCATTTGTAGAACGATTAATATTTATTGGAGCATTTTTAAGATCGCTTACACTTACATATTGGCTGGGTGTTCGTTGAAACCTACCACGTAAAATAAACTCGCCACCAGACTGATTATAAGAAGACAAACCCATAGCACCACCTGCAGCACGAAATTGTTTAGCATCGACAATACCGCCATTAATAATTAATTGCCCGGAAGCTTTGTCCCAAGTAATAAAACCACCCGATTCGCGAGTAGAAAAATATCCTTTATCGATTTGCACTTTCCCGTATATAGAAAATGAACTAGCTTGTGTACCTGCATTCACTCCATTGACACTACCGGAACCACCCGACACACCATAAGCAAGATTCACTTCTTCGTAAGTATCGGCAGTAGATAATACAATTACATCGTATCCATTAAGTACCAGAGCTCCGTTTACCGGAATATAAAAATCGGAATTTGGAGTTCCTCCGCCTCCACCTTCAGAGAGTGAAGGAATAACAACTAATCCTTGTAATTCGACTGTTCCGGTACGTATCCATAATGCTTTTTTAAGATTTGGATTTTCGTCGGTAGCATTAGTCACATCTCCTCCTGAATTATTAGCTCCAAACAAACGAAAATTCTGATAATCGTTAGAATAAATAGTTAATTTAAAACTTTGATCTATACCTTTATCAACAATAAGATTATAAAAATCGGTAGTGCCATTACATTTTAAAGTATTATCGGTAGCACCCATAAAATACACAGAAGCAGCACCCGAAGTAGCACCCGAACCTATTGGAGGGAATGCATCAAAAACAGGATATGTAAGATTTGTAAATTTTACTGTTCCGTTATTTGTAAAATCTCCTTTGCAAATAATTGTATGGAAATTTGTATAATAATCGATAAAAGGAGGAGTTCCTCCGGTAATTCCGGTAGAAGTAGTAGACGAATTCGTTGAACCCTGCCCTACTAAAATATCTGCGCCCGAATTAACACTTACATTACCATTAATTGTTAAACTTAATGCTGTAGTAGATGCATTATCGTTAATTCGGTATGTTCCGTTTTCTACAATTAAATCGCCATTGAGAGTAATATCGTTTAATTGAGTAGCAATAATGCCTGAAGCATTAATTTTTAAATTATTATAAGTAGATTGAGATGGTAAAGTAAAATTGCTTGCATTATAATATTCGGTGGTACCACCATCGGAAGCAACAAAGTTATTTGTTGTTACAGCAGGGAAATTTACAGAAGCTAATTTTAATGTTCCTGTACCTTCTAATGTTGTAAGTGTATTTGTAAATTGATATGTTGCCATATCTAATACACCACCATCTTTTATGACAATATCTAAATTCGTAGTATCTTCGTTTTCGGAAAGGCTAACAGTACGACTATTCAAAATAACAACTTCATCGCCCGAATTTGGAAATTCAGTAGCTGTTTGTGTAGTACCTCCGGGATCGTGAGTCCATGTATTAAAGTTATTCCAACTCCCCGTTTGATATGAATAGTATGTTTTTGTATCGAAACTAACATCAATACCATATCTAAGACCTAAATCATCGTTTATTGAGATTTCTTCCTCAGATGTTAATGCTTTATCGTAATATATAAGCTCTGCTATTTCGCCGGTATAATTTGCTCCCGATCCTTGAGTTGCTCCTGTTTCATTACGTGTATTAGCATCGGTAAAACCTATGGATATATCTCCACTATGTGCTTCTAATGTAGTTATTGTTCCGCTTGATGTTGCATTAGAAAAAGGGATATTATTTAATCGAGCATTTAATATTCCGGAGTCCCATATAAATGATAAAATATATGAGGTATTTGTATTAACTGCATTAAAAACAGTGGTACGGGTAGCATCTCCATCGTTATATATTGTAACATATACATTATCGTTTTTAATAAATACGCCAATTCCATTCTGTCCTCCACCCTCTTCGAATAAATATTGAGTTGTAGTTACATCAGGCCCTGCATGGAAGGCAATAAACATAGTTCTTTCATCGCCATTATAACCAGTTCCGTTATTTATTCTAGGGTCATCGGGAATATTTAACTCTTTTGTCCCATCAAAATCCATTACTTTCTGATTATTCATATCAGAAGAAGTAATTTGATCCGTACCATCAGAATCGGGTGAGGCATCGTTAGCATTACCCGACTGGTCGGCCCAATTAGTAATAGGGCTTGTGCCTGTAACGCCTAAATCGCCTCTATGCCAAAA
>CAZDCZ010000061.1:0-18370 GCA_964504155.1 uncultured Bacteroidales bacterium
CCCTTTAGGGAACTTAGCGAAGCGGTCTCACGAGTTTACGAGTAATTAAAGGGTGAGCGGTGGAAAAAAACAAACAAGTAGGTTGCTCCCTTTAGGGAATTAAAGGGCGAGCGGTGGAAAAAAACAAATGTATAATTATTATACTAATCCTAAAAATTTTAAACCATCCTTAATTAGAATAATAGCAAATATAATTAGAACTATTCCTAGTATTTTAATTATTGTAATATATATTTTACTATTAAATACATTCTTTGTTTTTTCTGAAATAAAAGCAATGAATATTTTTGAGCTTGTAATAAATAGATAAAAACCTATAATAAATAGAATAGACGATACTACATTTATTTGAAATGCCTTTAAAGTAATAGGAGCACCTACCAAAATCCAAAACAAATATACATGCGGACTTAAAATATTTGTTAATATGCCTTTTTTAAAGGAATGAATTTTTGAACTTTCATCACTTAAGTGAGTTGGTTTAATCTTTATAGTTTCATAGGCCATATATATAAGAAATGCCGAACCAAGAAACGATATTACACCTAATATATTGTCATAGTTCGACATTTTCGCTAAAAGCAAAAGCGAAAGAACTACAATAGGCAAATCGGATAATAGCGGAGCTAAGGCAATTTTCATTCCTTCTTTTCGATTATATTTCAAGGTTTGAGTAATAACTAAAGTTAATAATGGTCCCGGAGTAATTCCTGCAACCAAACCAAGTGTAGCCCCTGTAATAAAAAATTCAAATTCTTTAATCATAAGATGTTTTTTATAATTAACAATATTAAGATATTTTATATAAAGTAAAAAAAACTGTATCTAAAAAGTTTTTTACTAAACATAAGTAATTTACAAAAACAAATAAAGCCTCGTAAATTAACATTTACAGGGTTCTGTTTTTAGTAGCGAGAGCCTCACTTTAGGTAATTAAAGGTCAGCGTAGGGAAATAGACAAATGGATTTCATACTAAAAGTCTTAAATAAACGGGATTTAGTTTTTAGAGCTTCAGGAAATTCTTTGAAAAAACTCTAGGGCAAACTCATACTTTTTTTTGTAAAAAACACTTGATTTATAGTTGATTATGTTAATAATTATTTGTATATTATATTGATAATTAAATAATTATTGCATATAATCATCCAACAGAATATTTGTTTTTAGATCAAAAAAGAAAACTAAAATTAGTTTCGAGAATAAAAAAATATCGTTAAATTTGATATTAAGCCGGAAGATGTCGGATTTGTTAAAGCGTTGAATTTCAGTATTTAAAAGTTGACGTTAGTTGGAATTTGTAACAGTAGGTCAAATTCAAGCGAGGTTTTGGTAATTTTCTGACAAAATATCATCTTCGTTAAGGTGTTCAACGGTAGACAATGAAACAGGGCAAAAAAATCTGCACGACAGCTTAACTACTGACCGTTAAGATATTATTATTGCATATCCGTTTTTGTACCTAAAAATAGGATCAATATAGTGAAAATCAATTGTTTTGCCCCAAACCCTAAAGGGGGCAATTGATTTTCTTCACACCCTTTAGGGCTAGGGGCAAATGAAGAAAATCAAATTAGGTACAAAAACGGATATGCATATATTATTATTTGATATAATGGGACATTTTTTCAGATGTTACGCTTTAATAATGACATAATTGCAGTTATTTATAAATGGTATATAATTTGATTTTTCGTTTTTGAAATTAAATTTATTGTTTAACTAAAAATGGAGGAATTAATTATGTCACTCGTAAGATTTTCAAATCAGTTTCCAAGTTTATTTGATCGTTTTTTTGAAAATGATATGTTTGATTGGTCAAATAGAAATTTTTCTACAACAAACACAACATTACCATCGGTAAATATTAAAGAAGACTCAAATGGTTTTAATGTTGAAATGGCTGCTCCGGGTTTGACAAAGAAAGACTTTAAGATTGAACTTAATAATAATGTTCTATCTATTTCGTCAGAAAT
Organism: uncultured Bacteroidales bacterium; assembly: GCA_964504155.1. Classification (GTDB taxonomy): domain Bacteria; phylum Bacteroidota; class Bacteroidia; order Bacteroidales; family UBA12077; genus CAZDCZ01. Next base: position 1,975 of record CAZDCZ010000061.1, read on the forward strand.
GAAAATGGAAAATGAAACAAAAGATGATGAACAATTTACTAAAAGAGAATTTAGTTATCAATCATTTAGTCGTTCATTTTCGCTCCCAGCTACTGTAGAAAATGAAAAAATTACTGCAAAATATGAGAATGGAATTTTGAAAATTCTAATTCCAAAACGCGAAGAGGCGAAACCAAAACCAGTAAAGCAGATTAAAATTTCGTAAAAATCATTTTAGTGCCAGTAAGTCAATTCTGGCACTTTTTTTACAAAATTAAAAATATAAATACCATGAAAAATATAATTATGTATACAATCTTATTTTCTTTAATCTTTACAAGCTGCAATGGACAAGAAAATAAAGACATTAAAAAGTACTATAAAAACAAAGAACCACAAACGGATATAAAAGTAAACAAAGAATATGATAAAAATGGAAACTTGATAAGATATGATTCAACATATTCTTATTACTATTCTACTGTTGAAAATGACACTCTATTAAGAGATAGTATTTTTAAGCTATTCAGAAGTGATTTTAATGAAATGTATCATTTTTCTGAAGAACCTTTTTTTGACAATCTTTTTTTTCAAGATTCGCTATTAAACTTTGATTTTTATTCTAAAGACTTTTTTATAAATAGATTTCAAAATAATAGAAATAAACTGAATCAGTTATTTTTAGAAATGGATTCTATAAAAAATCTCTTTTTTAATGAGCAATTTCAAGATGCAATTAAAAATGATAAATAACGCACCTTAATACATGCTCAAATTTAATTGTAAATAGCAAATTTAAAATCATCAAATTTTCGCAAAGGTAAATCGTCATTTTTTAAGGTTTGTTTTCCGGTATAAAATTCTTTGTAGAGTGCGTCTCGTCCTAAAATAGGTTTATACAAAAAAATGTAAAAATGGATAAAAAAAGTAAACTTATTTTAGGACGAGACACCTAAAGGGAACAATCTTCTTGTTTGTTTTTTCCCACAGCTGCCCTTAATTACTCGTAAGCTCGTGAGACCGCTTCGCTAAGTTCCCTAAAGGGAACCTCCCCACGTATTTTCGTGTGTTGGCTCTCCCCTTTAGCGCCTGTTCCGAACTTGATTCGGGAGGTCGGGGACAGCGCAGACATTTTAAAAAGAATAGTCTTATTTTTTACCCAGTTTTTATAAAAAAACTAAGGTCGTTAGACTTTTTTTTAGATGGATACTTTTCGAGTAATAGAGTGGGTGCTTTTCGGTTAATATATACATTTAATACATTTATTATTTCATATAGAATTAATAAAACTTATAAGGTATTCTATTTTAATTTTAGTGTTGTAGAATTTCGTATAATTAATTCAGGCTTAAGAATTTTGCTAATGCTTTCCTTGTTTTCAGGATTGTTAATTTTGTTAATAAGTAATTCTGTTGCTGTTTCTCCAATCTCGTAACCACGTTGATCAATTGTTGTTAAATCGGGGTCAGACATTTGCGATATCTTTGAATTAGTAAAGCCTCCAACTGCGATATCTCCCGGAATCTTGAACCCATATTTTTTTATTGCTTTCATTGCTCCAATTGCAGTTTCGTCGTTAACGGCAAATATTCCATCAATATTTTTATTTTTCTGTAGTAACTTAGGAACAATTTCTAAAGCCATGTCGTGAGTATCGCAAAAAATAATATTGTTGTTATTAATAGGTATATTATTCTTTTCTAAAGCCGAAAGGTATCCTTCTTTTCTTTTAGTGCCAATAAGTAAGTTTTGAGGTCCCGAAAGATGAATAATATTTTTTCTTCCACAATTAATTATATGTTCAGTGATTTTATATGCCCCTTCAAAATCATCAATAATTACATTATCAGTTTTTATTTCATTACATATTCTGTCGAAGAATACTAAAGGTATTCCCATTTCCTGAATTTCTTTAAGATGTTCAAATTTTTCAGTTTCTTTCGATATCGAAATTATTAAACCGTCTATATGACTGGATAATAGAGCTTGTACTGTATTTATTTCTTTGTCGTACGATTCATTCGATTGACATATCATAATATTATATCCTGCAGCATTAGCCTTTTTTTCAATCCCACTAATTACTGATGAAAAAAAATGATGGATTATCTCAGGAACAATTACGCCAATAATTTTGCTCGAATTGTTTAATAAACTTAATGCTACTTTATTGGGTTTGTAATTTAATTTTTTTGCAAGCTCTTTTACTGCTTTTCGTGTATTTATATTAATATCAGGATGATCTTTTAAAGCACGAGATACTGTTGATGGCGAGATGCTTAATTGTTGCGCTATATCTTTAATTGTTACTTGATGATGTTTCATGCTTAAACAAGAGATTTAAAAAATATAATTATTTGGTAATAATATATAAAAAATAAGTAAAATCTATTAAAACTATGCTTAAAGATAAAAAAAAAATATGATTTTTTAATAATGAATATTCTTTTTTTGCAAACGTTTTAAATAGGTGTTTGCACATAATTATTTAATTGTAATTATCTGAAAATACAGATGTTGAGAGTAAAAAAGTATTCTAAAAAATTTACTTTCTCAGCAATATTTTGTACATTTATCAAATCGAAATAAATCATTTCTTTATTTTTAAAAGAAATGATATAAAAAATAATGAGTTTTTTATAAAAAATAATGTATTTAATAAACAATTTTATAATGAAACAAAATTTAATTTCTTTAAAGATTACTTTGTCATTTGTGATTTTGTTTTTGTTAAGTTTTTCTGTAAGTGCGCAGATTAATATTACAGGAACAGTTATCGATGCAAGTAGTAGTGAACCTTTACCCGGAGTAACAATATTAGTTAAAGGGACAACAATAGGTACGACAACCGATTTTGATGGGAAATATAGTATTGCTGTAACTAGTGATGCTACACTTGTATACTCATTTATTGGTTTTAAAAGTCAAGAGATACTTGTTAATAACCAAACAATTATTAATATTGGATTAGTAGAAGATATCGAAAAACTTGAGGAAGTTGTTGTTATTGGTTATGGTGTACAAAAGAAAACCGATAAAACAGGAGCTGTTTCAAATGTTAAAGCTGCTGAATTAAATGGGGGAGTTTTAACTGACCCAATTCAAGGTTTACAAGGAAAAACTCCAGGAGTAGTTATTACTAAAAAAGGTGGAGACCCTAATGGGGGATTTTCTGTAAAAATTCGTGGCTCATCGGGTTTATATTCCGGAACGGAGCCTCTTTATGTTGTTGATGGTGTGCCGGGCGTAGATCCTACTACTGTTGCATCAGAAGATATAGAATCGTTTAACGTGCTTAAAGATGCATCTTCTACGGCAATTTATGGTTCCAGAGGGGCAAATGGCGTTATTATTATTACCACAAAAAGTGGAAGTTCTAAAGATGGAGCAACAAAGGTGGAATTTAATAGTTATGTGTCTATGGATAATGTTGCTAATAGACTAGATTTAATGTCAGCATCGGATATTAGAAAATATGTAGCAGACAATAATCTTACAGAGTTTCAAGATGGAGGAGCTTCTACCGACTGGCAAGACGAAATTTATAGAACAGGAATGTCTCAGGCATATAATTTAGCTTTTTCAAATTCAAATGAAAATTCAAATTACAGAGTATCTATTTCACATAACGATTATAAAGGTGTGGTTAATGGTAGTAATAAAGGCAGAACAATTGGACGTATTAATGTTAACCAAAAGGCTTTCGATGGCAAACTAAATATAGCAGCCGGACTTTCTGGAACTATTGAGTCGAACGAATATATTAAATACGATGGGTGGGGAACTCAGGATGTTTTATATCAAGCTTTCAGAAGAAATCCTACAGACCCTGTTTACGATGCTAATGGCGATTATTATGAAACATCGCGGGCATTTAATTATTTTAACCCTGTAGCTACAATTAACGATTTGCAGAACGAACGAGAAGCTAAACGTTTTTTAGGTAATCTTAAGGCCGATTATGAAATTATTAAGGGTCTTATTGCCGGAGTTAATTTAGCTTATACGCGTAACGATCAAGAAAATTTTTATTTTGAACCTTCATACACTCCTACAACTACGACGGCGGGGGCAGGAAGTAGAACTTATGGTAACTTTGAATCGAAAATATTAGAAGCTACTATTAAATATAATACTACTATCAACGAAATGCATAATATGAATTTTGTTGGTGGATATTCTTTCCAAGAAGATATTTCAGACGGATTTTCTGCATATGGAACCGATGCTCAATCAGATTTTGTACAGTCAAATAATCTAAGTGCCTTAAATAGTGTAAATGCAGGAGATATATCTTCGTATAAAAATTCAAATCGCTTAATTTCTTTTTTTGGAAGAGGTGTTTATAATTATAATTCGAAATATTATTTTACTGCAACAGTTCGTCGTGACGGCTCTTCTCGATTTGGATCAAATCACGAATGGGGTTGGTTTCCTTCAGCTTCTATTGGTTGGAATATGAAAGATGAAAGTTTTTTAAAGGATGTTGATTTTCTCGATAAATTGAAGCTAAGAGTAGGATATGGATTATCTGGTAATCAAGAAATAGGTTCTTATAACGATATTGAAACATATAGCCCTAGTGGAACTGCTATTGATCCGGAAACAGGAGAACAAATTATATCTTTTGTAGGTAGTCATAACCCTAATCCTAATTTAAAATGGGAAGAAAATTCTGAATTAAATATAGGAATAGACTTTGGTTTCTTTGCAAATAGAATATCAGGCTCATTAGAATATTACAGAAAAACAACATACGATTTATTAGCTCAGTACGAAGTTCCTGTTCCTCCAAATAAATATAGATACACTTTTGCAAATGCAGGTGAGATTCAAAATAATGGTTTCGAAGCGTTTATACAAATTTATGCAATAAGTAAATCTAATATCGATTGGAAAAGTTCATTATCATTTTCAACAAATAAGCAAGAGGTAGTTTCATTATCTGATAAAAATTATGATTTAGAGCAATTAAAAGAAGGTTGGATTTCAGGACCGGGTTTAGTTGGAGGTGAAAATTGGAGTCAAATAATTAAACCGGGTTATTCAATAGGTACTTTTTATATGCCTGAATTTGCAGCATTTTCTGCCGATGGAGAATTCCTTTTTTATACTGCAGCAGGAGGGGTAACACGTGATGTAACTCTAGCCGAAAGAAGAGAAGTAGGAAATGCTCAACCCGATTTTGTTATAGGATGGTCGAATTATTTTAAGATATATAAAAATTTCGATTTAAGCTTTTCTTTCAGAGCAGTATATGGATTTGATGTATTAAATGTTACTCGTTTGATCTTTGGAAATACAAATGTATTACCATCGCAAAATGCTTTGCGTTCTGCTCTTGACGATGCTGCAGATGGAATGGACGATAATGCTACCTTAAGTAGCTATTATTTAGAAGATGGTTCTTTTATTCGTCTCGACAATTTATCTCTTGGTTATACTTTCGATACTAAGAAAATTAGTAATATAAGTAAACTGCGTGTATATTTTGCTTCAAATAATTTATTTATTCTTACAAAATATTCGGGAATCGACCCCGAAGTAAGTTATTCAGGATTATCTTTTGGAATCGATCAATATAATGTTTATCCTAAAACCAGAACATTCTCTTTAGGTGTTAATGTTTCATTTTAATTAAATTAAGTTATGAAAAAGATATTATTAATATTTTCTACAATATTTATTTTTTCGATTGGATGTACAGATTTAGATGATAAATTATACGACAGAATCCCGTCTGATCGATATCCTGAAAATGCAAAACAAGTTGCAACAGTGGCTGTTCCTACTTATTCGGCAATGCGAGATTTCCTTGATTGGGGAGGATGGTGGTTTTGCCAGGAAATACCAAGCGACGAAATGACTGCTCCAACTCGCGATACCGATTGGGACGATGGTGGTAAATGGAGAGTACTGCATCAACATACTTGGACTAATAATACCGAAGCAATTAATGCAATGTGGGGTACCTTTTATAATGGTATTTTCGAAGCCAATAAAGCTATTGAATTTATGGGCGATGTTACAGAAAATCCTGAAGGACAAGAAGTAGTTGCTAAGTTAAAAATTATGAGAGCATATTATTATTATCTGCTTATCGATAATTACGGTAATGTACCTTATGTTATATCATTTTCTGATGCTCCTGAATTTCCGGAGAAAACAGATAGAGCAATTATTTACGATAACATTGTTGCTGATGTTGAAGAAAGTTTACAGTATTTATCGACAGGAAGCACAAAAACTGCTGTTACAAAAGGAATGACCTATTCGTTATTAGCTAAGTTATATATTAACTCCGAAGTGTATAGCGGAACTCCTCAATGGCAGAAAGCCGAAGATTATTGCGATAGTGTAATTGAAAGATGCAATTATTCTTTAGATAATAATCCTTTAGATCCTTTTGTTACAAATAATGAAGGTTCTTTCGAGAATATTTTCGTAATACCTTACGACGAAGATAATTATAAAGGATTTAATTTACACATGAGGACTTTGCATTATGCAAGTAATAAAACTTTCAATATGTCTGCAGGTCCTTGGAATGGTTTTGCTGTTATGGAAGATCATTACAATACATATTCCGAGAACGATTTAAGAAAAGATTATTTTCTTGTAGGACAACAATACGATTATAATGGAATACAGTTAACCGACGAAGGTGCCGATGGTGCTTTGTTAATTTTTAACCCTCATATTCCGGCTCTCGAAATAGACGCTTCGCATACTGCCGAAGAAATTAGAATGTCGGGAGCTAGAGTTGTTAAGTTTGAAATAAAACTTGGAGCTAAAGCTAATTTAAGTAACGATTTTCCAATTTTCCGTTATGCCGATATTTTACTAATGAAAGCTGAAACTATGGTACGTCAAGGCGAAAATGGTGATGAGTATATTAATGAAGTGCGTAACAGAGCAGGAATTGGAGACTTAACTGGTGCAACTATAGATGATGTGTTAGCAGAAAGAGGAAGAGAAATGTTTTGGGAAGCTCATCGTCGTCAAGATTTAATACGATTTGAAAAATTTAATGATGCATGGTGGGAAAAAGATGCTTCTTCACCAGATAGGAATATATTTCCTATACCTCAATGGGCAATTGATGCAAATCCTAATTTAGCTGAATAAATCACTAAATTTATATATAAAATAAACAATAACTAAAACTTAAAATTATGAAACTAAAAAAATTATTAAAATTATCATGGATGTTTGTAGCAGCTTTAATGATTACATTTACAGCATGTGACGATGATGACGATGGAGGAGGAGACCCTGGAAATATAGTTGAAGATGGAGTTTATGTTAAAGGTGCTGGAACAGCATTAACAACTTTAGATGCAAAGGGATTAATGCAAGTTGCTAAAAATGAAGTTGTTCAAGAAAATCGCAGTTCATTACTAGAACTTTATGTAGCTGTAAAAACAGGTACTGATGGATTTAATATTGTAGTTGTTACAGGTGGAGAAGAAACAGTTTATGGTCCTGGTAGCGATTTTGCAATTGTTGCTGAAGCAGATTTAAATAATGATGAGCCTAAAGAAGGATTATGGAAAGGTTCTTACGAAGAAACAGCTACTCAGTTTACTGTTCCTGAAGATGGTCTTTATCATGTAATGCTTGATACAGAATTAAATAAAATAGCTATTGCAAGAGTTAAGTGGGGATTAATTGGTGCCGCTACTCCTGGTGGATGGGGCGATAACACTGAAATGACAACTACTTTTGACTTAAATAAAATGGAATTTGTAGTTGATGAAGTTACAATGTTAGAATCTGAATATAAATTCCGTTATTCTAATGGTTGGAAAGTTATATTAGATACTGTTGTTGATTTAGGTGAAGGTAAAACTGGTGTTAAAGTAAATTCTAATTTTGGTGGTTCATTAGATAACTTAGTTGCTGGTGGTGATAATATCGCACAATCAACTTATGCTGTATATAAATATACAATGACTTGGGAATTAGGTGTTGGAACAACTGTTACTGAAGAATATGTAAAAGAAGGTGAAGTATTAGCTGAATACCCAGATTCTATGTATATTGTTGGTTCTGCTACTGCTTATGGATGGGATACTCCTGGAGATCATGCAACTGCTGCAATGCACAAAATCGCCGGAGGTGGTGACAATGATGGTATTTTTTGGAAAATATGTCATTTAGCTGCAGGAGAAGGTTTTAAATTAGCTGCTAGTGGCTGGGGCGATCCAAACTTAGGATTTGCTGAAGTAAATGAATTCGATGCAGAAGGTGTAACTGTTAGTGATAATGGTGGTAATATGTCTGTTGTAGATGGAGGAATGTACATAGTAGTTCTTGATTTACGTAACGATTTAGCTAAAGTGTCTATTAAAACCGCTGCTGTATATGGTATTGGTGATGCATTTGGCACATGGGACGAAGATGTTGCTGCTAATTTATTTACAGTAGATAATACAGCTAAAACATTAACATCTCCAGCTTTACCTGCAAGCAATAGTATCCGTATGTATGCTAGCCATGCTTGGATTCCTGCTTGGTGGAATGCTGAATTTAATGTTTACGATACAGCAATTGAATACAGAAACGACGGTGGAGATCAAGATGCTGTTGCTGGAACTGCTGGTCAAGTTATTACATTGACATTTGATGATAATACCGGTTCAATCCAATAAATAAAATAAATTTAAATTAAAGGTGTGTTTCGGCACACCTTTTCTTTTTTACATTTTTAGAATATAAAGTATGAGTATAAGGTCTTTAATAATTGCAGTTATTGTAAATATAAGTATAATATTTCCTGCTTTCTCTCAGGTTGTAATTTCCGAACCCGAATTTCCAACAGCTACAGAGTCAGTAATTATTACTTTTGATGCTGCACAAGGGAACCAAGAATTAAAAGACTATTCAGGTGATATTTATGCTCATACAGGTCTTATTACAAATTTGAGTTCTAGTAGTAGCGATTGGAAACATGTTATTGCCGATTGGGGAGAGAATACCGAGAAAGCTAAACTTACAAAAGTATCGGATAATTTATATAAACTAGAAATACAGCCAAGTATAAAAGAATTTTACGGAGTTGGTGAAGACGAAGAAGTGCTTAAAATGGCCTTTGTGTTCAGAAATTCCGATGGTTCAAAGGTTGCTCGTGAAGCTGATGGAAGTGATATTTTGTGTAATGTATATCCTGAAGGATTAAATATAAATATTTCTTCGCCAACAAACGATTATATAATTACCACGGGCGAAATAGTTGAAATAAATGCCTCGTCGAACGATGCCGATAGTATGTTTTTATATATCGACGATATTCTTGTTTCGGAATTGCAGGGAACAACAATAGCTTATTCTCATACAGAAAATATTGCAGGTTCACATAAAATAAAAATTAAAGCCCAAAAAACAGAAGAAATAGAAAGCGATTCGGTGTATTATTTTGCTCGAGGAAGCAATACTGTTGCAGAATTACCTGTCGGCTGGATTAAAGGAATAAATTATTTGTCTGAAGATTCGGTTGGTCTGGTGCTTTTTGCTCCGAATAAAGAATTTGTTTTTGTTATTGGTGATTTTACCGATTGGCGACTCGATGAAAAATTTTTAATGAATATAACTCCTGATGGAAATTATTATTGGATAAGCGTTGAAAATCTAACACCAAAACAAGAATATGTTTTTCAGTATTATATCGATGGTGAGATGAGAATTGCCGATCCTTATACCGAGAAAATATCTGATCCTTATAACGATAAATATATTACAAACGATACATACCCAAATTTAATATCTTACCCCGAAGGGGAAACAAATCAAATAGCTTCGGTATTGCAAACAAATCAAGATGAATATCAATGGAAGAATAGTGATTTTGTTGCCGAAGAAAAGGGAAATTTAGTGATTTACGAGTTGCATATTAGAGACTTTATAGCAAAGCATAATTATAAAACATTAACCGATACTCTTAATTATCTCGATACTTTAGGCATTAATGCAATAGAATTAATGCCAATAAACGAGTTCGAAGGAAACGAAAGTTGGGGATATAATCCGTCTTTCTATTTTGCTCCCGACAAATATTATGGTCCAAAAAACGATTTAAAAGCTTTTGTAGATTCATGCCACGGAAGGGGTATTGCTGTTATTATAGATATGGTATTGAACCATTCATATGGACAATCGCCTTTAGTTAGAATGTATTTTAACGCTTCGGCAGGTGAATACGGACAGCCAACGGCAGAAAATCCATGGTATAACGAAACTTCACCTAATTCGTCATATTCTTGGGGTTTCGATTTTAATCACGAAAGTGATTATACAAAAGAATTTGTAGATAGTGTTAACAGATTTTGGTTAGAAAAATATAAAATTGATGGATTCCGTTTCGATTTTACTAAAGGATTTACTAATACTCCCGGAGATGGTTGGAATTACGATATCTCAAGAATAAATATTTTAAAACGTATGGCACTTAAAATTTGGGAAGTAAATCCCGGTGCTTATGTTATTCTCGAACATTTAACCGATAATACAGAAGAAAAAGAATTAGCCAATTTTGGTATGATGCTTTGGGGAAATATGAATCACGAATATAATGAAGCTACAATGGGATATCCTTCTGATATCGACGGAATATCGTATAAAGAACGTGGATGGAGTAGTCCTAACTTAGTTGGATATATGGAAAGCCACGACGAAGAAAGATTAATGTATAAAAACTTACAATGGGGAAATTCTATTGAGGGATATAACATTAAAGACTTATATATTGCTTTGAAACGAGTAGAACTTGCAGCAAATTTTTTCATCACAGTACCGGGCCCGAAAATGATATGGCAATTTGGAGAGTTAGGATACGATGTTTCTATCGATGTGCCTTGTAGGGTTTGTAATAAACCAATACTGTGGGATTATTTTTTATCAAACAGAAAAAAACTGTATTATGTATTTAGAGCATTGAATAATTTGAAAATTAATTATGATGTTTTTTCTACCGATAATTTTGACTTAATTCAAACAGGAAATTCCAAGATATTACATTTGTTCGGCGATGTAATGAATGTAGTTATTTTAGGAAATTTCGATATAGAAACAAAAGATATTAATCCTTCATTTTCAAATACAGGCGACTGGTACGAATTTTATACCGGCGATACTTTAAATGTAAGCAATACAGAAGAATTAATTTCATTACTGCCCGGAGAATATCGATTATATACTTCAATTAAGTTGGGTAAGCCTGATATTCCTGCATCAATAAACAATTTGAAGAATAAGAAAATAGAAAAGATAAAGGTTTTTCCAAATCCATCGAAAGATATTTTCTATTTTAACATAGAAGATAACAAAATACTAAACGGACAATTATTTATTTATAATGTTCAAGGTAAATTAATTTATAATAAGATACTCAGCTCGAACAATATAGTAGAATACAATGCTGCTAAAATGAATAATGGTATTTACTTTTATAAAATAGTAGGTAATGAAAACATTTATTCGGGGAAATTAATAAAGCAATAAAATAATATGGAAAAGAATAAAACCGAAAAGGTAGAATATAAAAATATCGATAAAAAAAAGATAAATAAGACAGAAAACAGTTCTGTACGAAAAATGGTATATCCACGCGAACATGCAGAGTTTCATAATTCATACCGAATACAAGATGTTAAGAATGATGTGGAATTTCTTCAAGCTATTTATAGCAATAAACTCGGAATTTCAACCGAAGATGTAACACAAGATTTTGTTAATAGATTGAAAGTTCTAGGAAGAGATATTTATTTCTTTTTATTGACTATAGAAGATGATATTTCTCCACAATCGTATATAAAATTAAAACACGAATTTATTCAAAATAATATTTCTGACGCTAATCCATATTTATTTTTTCTTGCATGGAATGGTTTGATAAAAAATGATAGTTTTAGGAGATTGCTGTTAGAGACATTTTCATTAAGTAAATTTAGTGATATTTTAGCTTCGAAAAATATTCCCGGCATAGGAGCTTCGTTTACTCGTTATCGCTCGAAGTTAGTACTTGCCAAAGAAGATATGGAGGTTAACCCGGGAGGAAAGATGCGAACTGTTGGTCGACAGTTAGACGATGGAAGTGGATTGGTAATGCAAGAAGGGATTGTTTGGTTGCCTAATGGAAAAGGAATGCCAATTTTTCCGCAGGCATATATTCCTTTAAATCAAACTCAAATAATAGTGATTCGACATGGCAGGTCGGTACATGAATCGGGAGGCGAAAATCCGGAGTTTGTAGGTTCGGGCTATATGGATATTTGGAAAAATAACAGAAGAATTAGTGGAGGTATAGGAAATAATTTAAAACCGGATGGTATCGATACTGCTCGTGAATTGGGTAAAGATTTTAAAGTAATTGTCGATTTATTAGAAGAAAAAGGATATCCATTGTGGATGTTCTCAAAGGAAAGACCAATACAGGTTTTTGGAAGCGAATCGGAGAATACCGAACAAACAGCTCGATATTTCTTGCAGGAAGCAGGATATACAAATATTAGTTTCGACGCTGTTTATGGATTAAACTCTCAAAAATATGGCGCTCTTACTCATAAATATAAAAAAGATATTACTAATAAAATGTTAGAAATATATGGAAAAAATATGAGTGGAAACGATAATGATAAAAAGAAACAAGTAAAAGCAATGTTAAAAAATCGTTTCTTTCAATATCCCGAAGGCGAATCGCTTATCGAATCCGATTGGAGAATAGCTAGTAGTTTTGTTGAATTAGTGAAAGCAAATCTTGGTAAAAGAATATTGTTGGCCGATCATTCGGGTGCATTAAGAGTAATAGAGGCTGTTATTAGAACGCTAGATTTTGCCGATTATTCAACAATAAAAGAAGGACAAGATAGTATTATGGCCTTAGTTTATGAGCCTGGGAAAAATATGCGATATGATTATTTGCAGAAAAAAGGCTTTTACTTAAGGAAAAAAACTAAGTAATGATAAGTGTTAGCATTAATAATATAATACTAATATCGATTCTTATTTTTTTAGGTTTTGGAATAGTTTATTGGCGATTTTCTCGCGAGATTGCCAAATACAAAATTCTAGCATATTCCGACGATCTTGGGATTTTTAATTATAGAGAATTAAACAAGCAACTTAATATAATTATTGAGAATAAAACAATAAAATCTTTTTGTTTCTTTCTTATTGATATTGACAGATTTAAAGATTGTAATGAAAAGTATGGTTACGATAAAGCTGATATTCTTTTACAAGAGTTTGTAAATATCTCAAAAAGCTTTATTCGAAAAACAGATTTGTTTTTTAGATATAAAAATGGTGATGAATTTGCTCTGATTATTAATAATATAGGTATTGATAAAGCTGAAGAAATAGCTGATCGTTTGCGTAGAATTATAGCTTTTCATTCATTTAAAATTGATGATAATCAAATTAATTTAACCATTAGTATGGGAATTGCAAAATCTTTAAAAAATGATTCTGCAAAAGAAATTAGGCATAGAGCCGAAATTGCACTGCACGAAGCAAAACAAGAGAAAAATGCTGTAGCTGTGCTGAAAGAATAGAACTGAAAATTGTTAACTGCGAAATACAAAGTAAATGAATACTCGTAGATTTTTGTATTTATTTGTAAGAATAGTCAGAGTTTGATGTAGTTGATAGAATTGATTATTTGGCTTGCGGTTTTTGTATCAATTAGGATTGTTGGATATGTAATAAATTTATAATTAAAATTATTTTGAGAATGCAGATTAATATAAAATTTAAGTTGAGCGATTGGAATATAATGAACAATTGCTTTAATAAGGTAAAATTCTAACATAGAATTTTTGGTGAAGTAGTAAGTAAAATTTCAGTAAGTAAAATGTTTAGGTTGAGCAGAGTTTGGTTTTTTATGATATCCTTTCAAAGATTATAAAATCTCCCAGACTCTGTTTTTTTTGTTTGAGAAAAAGATGGTGGCATAAAAAAAATAAAACCTGTCATTTTGAGCGAAGTCGAAAAATCTATAAAAGATTACCTGCATTGTTAGATTTCTCCACAAGGTCGAAATGACAACAATACTTACTTTTTTATACCACCATCTTTTGATTTTTGTTATTTTGCAATATATACTTTATAATCCCATGGTTCTAAGTTTAACATTTTTTCTACTGAGATTGTAATATTATTTTCGTCGAAAAGACTTGTGTAATCGCCATATGCTTTATCATCTAATAAAGAGATATTTGCATTTTTATCAGATAAATTTAGAACAACTAATATTTTATTAGTATCGTTTATTCGAGAAAATGCAAAAACAGACTTATCGTCAGATGTTTTAATTATTGTCATTGGAGCTCCATATTCTCCATTCCACAAAGCATTATTTTCTTTTTTTAACGATAGTAATTTAGAGTAGAATTTATCCATTTCACAATTCTTCCAGTTGATGACATCCTTCTCGAAAAATTTTAGTTGCTTATCTAAACAAGCTTCTTGTCCGCTGTAAATTAAAGGCATGCCGGGAATAGTTGCAGTAAATACGGTCATTGTCTTAACTGCATCGCCCATGCGTTTGTAAGCTGTTCCTTTCCAAGAATTCTCATCGTGGTTAGATGTAAAATTCATTCTATAGTCGTTTGTTGTGAATTTCTTTTTTTCTTTTTTAAAATGTTCCTGTAAATCGATAGCCGATTTTTTTCCTTGTGCTATTTCGTTCATTAAAGTATGAAGTTCCCAGGCATAAGACATATCGAAAGCTTTATTTTGTAATTCAGGAATATTTGCTTCGGCAAGCATAAATACAGGTTTAATTTTATCTAATTCGTTACGTGCATTTTCCCAGAAATCAGTAGGAACCATAGCTGCAACATCGCATCTATAACCATCTATATTGCATTCTTCTACCCAATATTTTAAAGCATTTATCATGTATTTGCGTAAATCGGTATTGTCATAATTTAAGTCGGCAACATCTGTCCAGTCCGGTACAGGAGATATTATTGTTCCGGTAGAATCTTTTGTGTACCATTCGGGATGGTCGTAAATAAGTTGATTGTCCCAAGCAGTGTGGTTAGCCACCCAATCGAGAATAATATACATTCCTAATTCGTGAGCTTTATTTACTAAATCTTTCAAGTCTTGCAAAGTTCCAAATTCCGGGTTAATGGCTTTGTAATTTTTTACAGCATAATAACTTCCGAGAGTTCCTTTTCTGTTTATTTCTCCTATCGGATAAATTGGCATTAACCAAATAATATCTGTTCCTAATTTTTTTAATCGAGGAAGCGATTCTTCGATTTTCTTTAAAGTTCCTTCTTCAGAATATTGCCTTATATTAACTTCGTAAATACTTAAATTTTTGCTCCATTCGGGATGAGCCAGTTTAGTTTGTAATTGGGTTTCGCTTAAGGCTTTCTCTTTTTTAGATTGAGAGCAAGATACTAATATCGAGATAGGGATTAATACGACTAATAAAAATTTAATAAATTGTGTTGTTTTTTTCATTTTTTAAAATTTGTGACTGTTGTTTATAATTCTTTGTAAAAAGAGTAGAAATAAAACAGTCTGTTAAAGTTCTGTTATAATAGTAAAAAAAACAGAAAAAAGTTACTTTTTTATCATGTTTTTTTTATAAATTTACGCATAAATATACTGTATTTATTGCAGATAGAATAGTTCTCTTATAGATATTTTTTTTGAAGTAAAAAAATATTTTCTATCCAAAGAATAGGAATAAAAATAATTAATATAATATTTTATGAAAAGAGTTTTAGTTGCGACAGCTGGAGGTGATTGCCCAGGATTAAATGCTGTTATTAGAGCAATAGTTAAAAGAGCTTCTCAGGAGCACGATTGGGAAGTAATAGGTAGTATTCAGGCTTTTAACGGAATTTTATGGGAGCCTACCGAGATAAAAGTTTTAGATGATAAAGCTGTTGCCGGGATACATTTTCAAGGAGGAACTATAATTGAAACTACAAATAAAGGAGGCCCGTTTGCTTGGCCAATAAAAGATAAAGATGGTAAATGGACTACTGTAGACCGTTCAGAAGAAATGATAAGAAAACTTCAAATTTTAGGAGTTGAAGCTGTTATTAATATTGGAGGCGATGGCTCACAGCAAATTTCACAGGCTTTATTTAAAAAGGGCTTAAATATTATAGGTGTTCCAAAAACTATCGATAACGACCTTTCTGCCACCGATACAACTTTTGGTTTTCAAACAGCAGTACAGATAGCTACCGAATCTGTTGATAAACTTGTTACTACTGCTGCTAGTCATAATCGCATTTTGGTGCTCGAGGTAATGGGGCGCGATGCAGGTTGGATAGCGATGAATTCGGCTGTTGCCGGTGGTGCTGAGATTTGTCTTATTCCTGAAATACCTTACGATATTAATAAGGTGATAGAAAAGATAGAATCACGATTCGTTAAAGATAGAGGTTTT
>CAZDCZ010000062.1:0-18094 GCA_964504155.1 uncultured Bacteroidales bacterium
ATATATTGCTCAAGCCGTAGGTTTTCCTACGGCTTTTTTTTGTATTAAAAAATTATGGATAATAAATTTCTTACATGGAAAAAACAAATGTGGATGTTATGGCCGAAAGGTCGTAATATTTATAAATGACAAAACATTATTTTGTCGAATATCTCTATTTCTTTTTCAAGAAATTTTATTTAAAGATTTCAATAATTGTGTAGAAATAGAATTGCAAAAGAAATAACAAAGAATAAAAATTTATCGATTAGTAATCGATAACATAATTTAATAAAAACAATATTATGAAAACACAAGATTTAACAATAACAAAACAAAATGATAAAAAGCAAAAAGAAGGTTATTATGGGGAATATGGAGGAGCTTTTATACCCCTTTCAATGGAAAAAAAATTTCGAAAAACTTAATATAGTTTTTCGAGAAGCTATTGAAGATAAAAATTTTGTAAAAGAATATTTGTATTATTTAAAAAATTATGTTGGTAGGCCAAGTCCTTTATATTATGCAAAAAATCTTTCAGATTATTGTGGAAGTAAAATATATTTAAAAAGAGAAGATTTAAATCATACCGGAGCTCATAAAATAAATAATACAATAGGGCAAATTTTGTTAGCACAACGGATGGATGCCAAAGAGATAATTGCAGAAACCGGTGCAGGTCAGCATGGGGTTGCAACAGCTACAGTTGCTGCTTTATTCGGAATAAAATGTAAAATCTTTATGGGTGCAGTTGATATTGAAAGACAAAAATCAAATGTTGCCCGCATGAAATTATTAGGTGCAGAAGTAATATCTACCGACACAGGAACTGCAACCTTAAAAGATGCTGTTGATGCTGCACTAGGATATTATATTGAAAATCCCGAAGCGTATTATATGATTGGTTCTCAGGTTGGTACTCATCCTTTCCCAAATATTGTTGGTTATTTTCAAAAAGTAATTGGAGAAGAAGCTCATAGACAGATTCTTGAAGCCGAAGATCGTATGCCGGATTCAGTATTCGCGTGTGTTGGAGGGGGGGCTAATTCAATTGGACTTTTTCAGAGTTTTATTAATGAAAAAAGTGTTAAAATTTATGGTGCTGAAGGTGGAGGCGAAGGATATTTGCCTAAAACTGCGGCAACACTTTCTTTAGGTAAACCTACTGTGTTTCAGGGAACTTTTTCATATTGCTTGGTTGATGAAAAAAATAATCCTATAGAATCATATTCAATTGCTGCAGGTCTTGATTATCTCGGAATTAGTCCGCAGCATTCTTTTCTTAAAGATTCCGGTAGAGCCGAATATCATATTGTTACCGATAAAGAAGCTATAGATGCTTTTAAATTGCTTTCGCGTTTAGAAGGTAATCAAGTCATGCTGTGGCTCTTGCTCTTAAATTATTAAAAAATAAGGGCAAAATGGCAATTGTAAATCTCTCGGGACGTGGAGATAAAGATGTTGGAAGAGATATTTTTAAATAGATTTTATCTAATTCTTTATATTTATATGGGTATTGTTTCAATACCCATATATTTTATTAAATCATCATAAAAATGAAATTGTTGTTATAAAATAATACTAGTATTTCGATTGTAGAGAATAAATATTAACTTGATTATATAATAGTAATTTTACTTTTTGTATTTTAGTTGCAAATTAATAATAGAAAATGAAAAAGATAAGAATCTCGGCTATTTCATACATTAATACTATCCCTTTTATATTTGGAATAAAAAATTCTGATATTAAAAATAAAATTGATTTGTCAATTGATTATCCTGCAGCTTGTGCCAATAAACTTATAAATAATAGTGCTGATATTGGTCTTATTCCTGTTGCAGCTATTTGCGATTTAGGGTATTACAATATTATCTCAGATTATTGTATAGGAGCAACTAATAAAGCTAGAACTGTAATATTAGCTAGTAATTCTCCCGTGCAAGAAATTTCTACTATCTTTTTAGATTCTCATTCGCGTTCATCGGTTATGTTAGCAAAAATTTTGGCGGAGAAATTTTGGAAAATAAAACCAGCTTGGAAAAATGTGGTTTATAATAAGACAATTAATCTGAAGCAAGAAAAATCTGCTGCGGTAATTATTGGTGATAAAGTATTTGATGTTGAAACAAAATTTCGATATAAATACGACCTTGCAGAAGAATGGACAAAATATACTAATCTTCCGTTTGTATTTGCTGTTTGGATTGCAAATAAAAAAATAGATACTCATTTTATAACAGAATTTAATAAATCGTTACAATTTGGAGTCGATAATATTGATAATGCAATTTTACAAGGCGATTTTAATAAAATAGTTGATAGCGAAACTATAAAAAAATATTTGACCGAAAATATTAGTTATCCTTATGATAATAGAAAAAAACAAGGGATGGAATTGTTTTTAAAATATGTTAAAACACTTAAAATATAAACGATGAAAAAACACATATTTATTTTAATGCTTTTTATTTTTACAACAAGTATTTTGCAAGCAAGAGTAATAGTTGAGAATGATACTGTTATTAGTAGTGATTCCTTAAAAAGCATTGTTTATGTTTTTAATATTAATAAAGAAATAGCTCCTGCAATGTGGCGTCAAACACAGCAGAGTTTCGAAATAGCCGCCGAAGAAAATGCCGATTATATAATTATAAAATTAAATACATATGGTGGAATGGTAAATATGGCCGATTCTATTCGTACTAAAATTATTAATAGTAAAATTCCTGTGTATGTATTTATAGAAAATAATGCTGCATCGGCCGGGGCATTAATTTCAATAGCAGCCGAGAGAATTTATATGCGTAAAGGAGCTAGAATTGGAGCAGCATCGGTAGTTGACCAAGCCGGAAAAATAATGCCCGAAAAATATCAGTCGTATATGCGATCAACGATGCGAGCTACTGCCGAGTCGCATGGTAAAGACACAATTGTTGTCGGAAACGATACAATTCTAAAATGGCATAGAGATCCGAATATTGCCGAAGCTATGGTCGACCCTAGAATATATATCGAAAATGTTACGGATACCGGTAAAATTGTAACATTTACTGCAGAAGAAGCCATAAAAAATGGATTTTGTGAAGGAATTGCCGAGAATGTCGAAGAAGTAATAAAACAAGCAAATATCGAGAATTATGAGATAAAAAAATATCATCCAACATTACTTGATAAAATAATTGGTTTTCTTTCGAGTCCGGCTATACAAGGACTATTAATAATGGCTATTGTAGGAGGGATATATTTCGAGTTGCAAACACCCGGAATTGGCTTTGCTTTGGGATTAGCAGTATTTGCAGCTATATTATATTTTGCTCCTTTGTATGTCGATGGGCTTGCCGAAAATTGGGAATTAGGGCTTTTTATTCTTGGAATTATACTTATTGCATTGGAAATATTTGTTATTCCCGGTTTTGGAATAGCCGGTGTTTTAGGTATAATATTTTCAATAACCGGCTTGGTACTTAGTATGGTCGATAATATTGTTTTCGAATTCGAATTTAATACTGTCCAAGCTGTATATATAATTCTAAAATCATTTGTTTTTGTTTCTGTTTCAATTTTCTTATCCTTAATATTATCTATTTGGCTGAGTAAAAAAATATTAACAGCTAATGCCTTTTCGTCTCTTGTACTTAATGCTACACAAAAGAAAGAAGATGGTTTTATTAGTATAGATAATAAGCTTAGAGAATTAATTGGGCATGTAGGATTTGCAGCAACAATGCTTCGTCCTGCCGGGAAGATTGAGATTGAGAATGAAATATACGATGCAAAAGCAGAAATTGGATATATCGAAAAAGGAGAAAAGATTAAAGTAATAAGAAGTGAAAATACACAATTGTACGTTGTAAAAGAATAATTATAGGTTTAACTTTTTTTAACAAGAATAAAAGAATAAAAAGAAATATAAATCGTTTCTTTACTTATGAAAAATGTTGTTTTAAGAGATTATAAAAAATCAGATTATAACAGTTTAAATTCTCTTTGGCAAGAAACAGGGCTTGGAGGAGTTGAACGAGGCGATAATAACAATATTATTACTCAGAGTATAAAAATAGGAGGGAAGTTGCTTGTTCTTGAGAATACCGAAACTAAAGAAATTATTGGTTCTTCGTGGATGACTTTTGATGGAAGAAGAATTCATTTACACCATATTGGGGTAAAATCGGAATATCAAAATCAAGGCTTCGGAAAGCAATTAACTCAAAAATCGATTGAATATGCAAAAAATAAAGGATATCAAATAAAATTAGAAGTTCATAACACCAACAATAAAGCAATAAAATTATATGAAAATTTGCAATTTAAACGCTTAGGTGATTATGACATATATATAATAAGAAATATTTAATTTATTGCCCGAAAAAAATAAATATAAGAAAATATTTCTTTAACTTTATACAACAAATAGAGAGCAAATAACTTAAAATATATTAACTATGGCTATAACATTCAACGAGTTACGAAAAATCAAGAATAATCTTCCTCATGGAGCGATTAGTAAGATTGCTGAAAAACTTAATATGAACGAAGAAACTGTTAGAAATTATTTTGGTGGCACAAATTACCGCGAAGGCGAAAGTGCAGGAATTCATGTTGGACCCGGTCCGGACGGTGGGATAGTTACTTTTAACGATACAACAATACTTGAAATGGCTAGAGAATTTGTAAAACAAGATTAAGCTATTTTGCGATAATATTATTTAAAGCAGAATAGGATTTTCCTTTTCTGCTTTTTTGCATTTAAAACATGTAATATTTTTATGGAATTGCAATTTATCATAAATATAATTTCATGATTAATTTAAAGAATATAATATTAGAAGTCGAAAATAAATGGTTTAACAAGTTATATAATTTTTCAAAGTTATCTTTTAATAATTGCAACTTGCCTTCACACGATCATAATCATCATCTTAGAGTTTGGCATTATTGCAAAGAAATAATCATTAATAATGCAAAGAAAAAAATATTCTTATATTCGGATGTAGAGAATTTGATTATAGCATCTTTTATGCACGATATTGGAATGACAAAAACATTAGATATTATACATGGAATTGAAAGTGGAAAAATATGTGATAATTATTTTAATAGCAACAAAATAGTTAAACCCGAAAGATATTTAGAAATTATTGATGCCATTGAAAAGCATGACGATAAGAATTATAAAAAAAAACAAAAAGATTCTTTATCTACATTGGCTATTTTGTCGATTGCCGATGATTTAGATGCTTTTGGAGTTATTGGAATACTAAGATATATAGAAATATATTATTTACGGGATAATAATATTTTTAGAATGCCGAGAGATATTCTAAGAAATCTTGAAAAGAGGTACGCTAATTTTATCACTAAATATTTTTACTTAGAAGAATTTAATAAGCTTCATACTAGTAGATATTTAAAAATACATAATTTTTTTAGCGAATTACAGAATGAAATAGAAATTGAATCATACTCGAGTTTGAAAAAAACAGGAGCAGTAGGATTCTTAAATATTGTTTTGTGTAATTTTATTCATAACAATATCGATATTGAATCATTTTGCGATTTAATCGAAAGTAAGGATGTGTACATAAATAGAGTTAAAGAGATATTAAAAACTGAATTAGAAATGCATAAATTGTAAATAAATTTTTATTTAATATCAATATCGAGAAGTTTTTTGTTTTCAAGATAAGCACATAGCTTGTCGTTAATTTTTATTGGGCCAACACCTTCAGGAGTTCCGGTAAAAATAATATCGCCAATTTTAAGTGTATTAAATTTCGACAAATACGATATTAACTCGTTAATAGAAAAAATCATTTCTGAAGTATTCCCTTTTTGAACAGTAGTATTATTTTGTTCGAGATGAAAATTCAAATTATTTATATCTCCGAATTCTTCGATTTTATAAAATTTACTTATTGGAGCTGCCCCATCGAACGATTTAGATATTTCCCAAGGCAAGCCATTTTTTTTACATTCTCTTTGCAAATCGCGGGCAGTAAAATCGATTCCTAGAGCTATTTCGTTATAATATCGCGAAGCAAATTTGGGAGCAATATTTTTACCTAATCGATTTATTTTAACCACTAGCTCAAGTTCGTAATGAATTTCATTCGAAAAATTAGGGTAATAAAATGGTTTATTATTTTTACTAATAGAAGTTTCTGATTTGAAAAAAAATATTGGTTTTTTTGGTAAAGGACTATTCAGTTCATTTGCGTGATTTATGTAGTTCCGACCTATTGCAAAAATTTTCATTTATTTAATTATAAAAAGAATAGTATTTTTTTATCCGGCACAATTTACACAGTATCTACTTTGAGGCATAAGAAGAATTCTACCTATAGGAATTGGTCTCTTGCATTTTATACAAATACCAAAATCTGTATCATTTATTTTCGATAATACAATATGTAAATTTGCTAATTTGCTTTGCGCTTGTCGTAAAGCCGCTTCTACAACACTTTTATTGTTAATTGCATCCATTCGCGACACTCTTCCAATTGCATTTTCTGGGGCTATTGGTTTTGTAATATCCTTATATTCAATAATAGATTTTTCAGTTTTCCCTATTTCCAAAAGGATAGTTTTGCGTATTTCTTCTTTTTTAGTATTATTCATTTTGCAAGATTTTTTTATTTTGCATAATAAAAATCTAGGAATTAAACTTACGTAGTTTAATAGCTGTAAGTACTTTTTTAGTATATAATGGGAAATCGCTTTTTAATATCCAACCATAATAACCAGAATCTATTTCAAACACTTTTTCTACTGTTTCCCCTTTATGTTTTCCAAAATTAAATACTTCTTCATTGTTCTCGTTGTATATTATGCGTCCGGCAAAGTCAACATTATTATTATGAGAAGAGAATTTTGATAAAAATTCAATATCATTTTCCAAATTACTATATTTTTCTATTTGAGCTTTAAGAACTTCGTAAGTTGCAATAGTATCTGCTTCGGCACTATGAGCATTTTCTAAATTTTTATTACAATAGAATTTGTAGGCAGCACTTAGGGTTCGTTGTTCCATTTTGTGAAAAATTACTTGTACATCAACAAACTTATTTTTTTTTAAGTCAATATCTACATCTGCTCTAAGAAATTCTTCAGCTAACATAGGGATATCAAATCTATTAGAATTAAATCCTGCTAAATCGCAACCTTCTATGTATTTTGCAATATTCTTTGCAACATCGGTAAATGTAGGTTCATCTTTAACATCTTTGTTAGAGATACCGTGTATCGATGTAGCTTCTTCGCTTATAGGAATAGTAGGATTTATTCGCATTGTTTTCTTTTCTTCTTTACCATTAGGTAATATTTTTACTAATGATATTTCTACTATTCTATCGTTTGTTACGTTTATTCCTGTTGTTTCAAGATCGAAAAATACAATTGGTTTTTTTAATTCAAGTTGCATAATTTTGATTTATTTAATGTTAGTATTTTAAATAAGAAAGAGTTTCAAACGAAACTCTTTCTTATTTATGTTAAAATTGTTTAATTAAGAGTTTATCATCATTGGCATTAATAACATAAGCATGTCTTCATCGTCGTTGTCTTTATCAACTGGAAATAATACTCCTGCTCTTGATGGATCTGAGAGTTCAATAAGAATATCTGCAGATGATAGATTCAAAAGTATTTCAATTAAAAATGCAGACTTAAAACCAATAGCCATATCGTCTCCTTCGTATTGACAATTTAATTTTTCGTCGGCCGAAATAGAGAAGTCAATATCTTGTGCCGAAACTGATAATTGATTTCCTATGATATCTAATTTAATTAAATTACTTGCCTGATTTGAAAATAAAGATACTCTTTTTAATGAATTTAAAAGTTCTAATCTGTCGATAGTAAGTTTGTGAGGATTATTTTCAGGAATAACAGAGTTATAACTTGGGTAATTTCCTTCAACTAATCGCGAAACTAATTTATAGTTTGGTAAAGAAAAAAAAGCATTTTTATCATCAAATTCAATTAATACTTCATTATCGTCTTTAGGTAAAATGCTTTTTAATAATGAAGCGGGCTTTTTAGGAAGAATAAAGTTTGATTCTTCATCGGCTTTAATGTCAAATCTTTTATAGCGTACTAATTTGTGAGAATCAGATGCTACAAATGCGAGGTTGTCTTCATGTAATTCAATAAAAATGCCATTCATTACAGGTCGAAGTTCATCATCGGCAGTAGCAAATAATGTTTTAGAAATACCATTAGCAAGAAGTTCTGTGGGTACTTGTATCGATTTTTTGATGTCTTCTTTTATAATAGGTAATTGTGGGAAATCTTCTCCGTTAAGCCCAACAATATTATATATCCCATTTTCGCTACTTATTTTTACATTGTACGATTCAGGATTAATATCGAAAGTTAATGGTTGATCTGCAAATTCTTTTAATATATCGGTTAATATTCTTGCAGGTAATGCAATTACTCCATCATCGGTAGCATTTTCGATGTCTATTGTTGTAATAAGAGTTGTCTCAAGATCGGATGCTGTAATTTTTAATTCGTTTTCGTTTAATTGAAAAAGAAAATTGTCTAATATCGGCAAAGTGTTTTTATTGCTAATAACTCTGTTAATTGCCTGTAAATGACCTAATAATACTGTGCTTGAAATTACGAACTTCATCTTAGTTATTTTTTATTTTGTCTGTTAATAAATGTTTTTTTACCTTAGATATTAATTATCAATAATACGAAAAATTTATGAAGTAGCCAATAAGAGAGCGGATTTTTTATGGAGTTAAAAAATACTCCAGTTCTTTCATTAATAATTCAATATTAAAATATTTTATTTCAACAATTTCGTTACTGTTATTTAAACAGGCGTATGCAATATTTGGATTAAAAATATATTTCGAATTACTTGAGTTTGTATTGTTGTTGTCAAATTTCTTGTAAATATCTATTTTCTGGGTGTCTCCGTTAATATCTTCTAAACTAATGCTGTAATAAATGTCCGATGCTAAAATAGAATCTTGTTTTTCTGAGCTTATTTTTGCAATATTAGAAAAATTGATATTATGAAAATATGTAAGATATTGTGCTGCCTTTTCTACATCGAAATTACTGATATGTACTGTTTTATCTAAGGCTTTTATCGAAAAAGTTCCATCGTTATAATTTGTTATTTCGAACGACGATTTTGGTTTTAATGGTATTTTAACCAATACCGATTTTATTTGTTGAGGTTTATAATCAAAAACAATTTTATTACGCCAATAATTTTCGTCTAACACATATAAAATGGCTATATTCCCTGAATATGCAGGAATTCTTGCAACGAAAATATCTGCTCCTTTTTCTCGTGTTATGTACGATTTTTTAATATTCGAACTTGGTAAACTTATATAATACGAACTTAATTTTCTATTATTTTTATATGCTTCAACAAATACCGAATTAGTATTTAAAAGCTTTTGGGCACTTGTTGCTTTAGAATGCGAAACAGGAGAGAGAATATCTATTCTGTTTAATACTTTTAAAAATGATTCTATTGCTTTAGGTCTAATTAAATATTTCTTATTTACTTTCCATTGTTTGTTCGATTTTTCAAGAACTGTTTTTGTCTTATTTGTTGATAAAACAATTCTATTTATATTGTTAATATTTTTAATAGCAAAGTTAGAGTCATTACTTAATGTCCCTTTTTCTTTATTAAAAAATACTATTGCCGAAAGTATAACCAAAGCAATAGTTATAATTAAATACAGTAGATTTTTATTTTTACTCATATATATACTTATTGTTATAGCTTTATTTCGAATATTTAATTTTACGCCATCTCGAAATAATAATTCCAAATAAAATAATAATTAGTATTGGAAGAATAATATTTATCAATTGCCATTTTAGTCTTTCTTGCTTTACTTTCGATTTGTTAAGAACTCGTAGTTTAATATTTTTAGAACGTAATTTTAATAATTCAGCTTCGTTAGTCATATAATGTACCACATTCATTACAAACTCTTTGTTTCCAAATGTTTGTTTAGTATATCTGTCTAATCCTAATGGCGATATTAATATGCCGTCGGCTCTTCTTCTAACCTCATTTCTAATAATATCGCCATCGGAGATTACTATCATTTTTGTATCTATACTTTTTTCTTTATATATATACGATTTGTTATCGATAAATGTATTTAACATTCTATTTTTAAAAACCGATTCAAATTTTCCTTCTAGCAATACAGCAATTGGAAGATTTGATGAGTTAAATTCTGAAGGATTTAATTTGTTGTTTATTTGTTCGAGGCTTACTAAAAATGGGGCAGATGTTAGTTTAGAATTTTGCGACGAACTAAGTAATATTTTATATTTAACATCTTTGTTCGATTTAATAATATCTATATTGCTGGCAAAATTCGATTTTATTAAATTTAAATCTTTGGTAATATTATTATTTGCCGGTGGCATAATAAGAGGGCTGTATAACCACGATGCAGGCGAGAATTTTGTTTTTTCTCCTGCTAAAGCAGTATTTATAGGTATTATTGAGCATTGAATATCTTGAATAATTTTGGGGTTTATTCTTACTCCGTATCTAAATAATTGATCGTTAATATTTAAATCGTTTATTAAAGCAAATGTGCTACTTCCGGTAGATAAACTATCCATCGATACTTTAATAGGATCTATAAACCATATTACTTTTCCTCCATTCATAATGTATTGATCAATAACAAATTTGTCTTTTTCGGGAAAAGAATTTTGTGGCTTTGCTATTATTATAGTACTGTATGGATTAAGAATTGTGTTATGTCCTTTAATGTTAACTCTATCAATTAAATAATATTTCGACAATGATTTTGTGATATCTCCAACTTCATATTCGTCTAATTCGCCATGCCCTTCGATAAATGCAATCCTTTGTTTTTTCTTAACAGTTAATCTTCTAATGGCATCAATTAATTTGTATTCTATTGATTGAATTGAATTGTTAAGATTTTGTTCTGCCGAGAATCCCGAGTTGTTTTTTAAGAAGTTTACAGATGTTTCTTTTTCGCCGTAAGTTATAATTGCACCCGGAAATAAAAGTTTCTGACTAGTTCCTCCTTCGTTATCTTTATCGTGAACATTTGTTGGGTTTAATCCTCGCTGATATATATCGCGATATATTGCTGCGCGTTTCCCTTTATCATCTGATGCTGATGGGTTAATTATTTCATATTCAATATTATCGTTGGCAATAAGTTTAAATTCATCAATCATTTCTTTTATCGATTTTTGCATTCTTTTAAAACCAACAGGCATATCTCCGTCAAGAAATAATTGAATATATACAATATCGTCAAGAGAATCTAAAATTTGTTTTGTTGTTTTAGTAAGTGTATATCTATTATCTGAGGTTAAATCTAAACGCAAAAACAACGCTGACGACAGATAATTAATTAGTACTATTATCACTAAAGTGCTTAATAAGTGAATAATATTTTGATTTTTAAGTTTTTTTTTCATTTTTTAGATGTGTTTACTCGATATATCGTTCTTAAAGAATGATAATTATTTACCATTTTCGGCTTTGTAATACAGTTTTTGTAATTAGTAAAAACAAACCGATAACACTAATAAAATATATTATATCCCGGCTATCTATTACTCCGCGACTCATAGAGTTATAATGTTCGTTTATTCCAAGATTAATAATAAATGTATTAATTGAACTGAATATGCCTAAGCTATTTATAGAATCGAATCCTTTAAACATAAAGAAGCTAATTGTAACAGCAATAATAAATGCAATAATTTGATTGTTTGTTAACGACGAAGAAAATAATCCGATAGATGCATATATTGCAGCTAAAAAGAATAAACCAATGAACGACCCCCATGTTCCTCCAATATCTATATTCCCTACAGGGCTTCCTAATTGATATACAGAATAAAAGAATACTAAGGTTGGCAAAATAGCTAATAAAACTAAAACTACCGAAGCAAGATATTTCGCAAAAATAATCTGAAAATCAGATATCGGACGAGTAAATAATAATTCAATTGTGCCGGATTGTTTTTCGTCGGCAAACATGCGCATTGTTATTGCAGGAACTAAAAATAAAAATATCCAGGGAGCAATAATAAATAAAGGTTCTATATTGGCATAGCCATTATCTAAAACATTAAAATTGCTTGGAAAAACCCACATAAATAAGCTATTTGCTAATAAAAAAACTACAATAACTATGTAGCCGGTTAAGGAACTGAAAAATCCGTTTATCTCTTTTTTAAATAATGCCCACATTGTTTTCTTTTTTATATTTCGAACACAAATTTAATGTAATTTTCTAAGTTGAAAAATGATGTTTGAGTTTTTCCCAATAAATATTTATCCAAAATAGTTATTTCTTAATATTTACAAATATCAATATTATATTTGTATGATAAAAAAATCAAAGGTTAATAATACTTAAGATATAATATAGTGAGATTGAAATGTTTATTTTTTATAATTATCTTTATTACGAATTCTTTGGTTTTGTTATCGCAGAACGAAAAAGAAAAGTTCGAAAATATTTCTATAGAAAGCGATTTTGGGTATGGATTTATTATGCCTCACCATAAATCTATTGAATATTGTGTACAAGAGCATATTAAAAGCTTTGATATTCGAATTGCAAAGCAAACTATTGGAGACAAGCCGTGGCATAAAGAGTATAGATATCCTCGTTATGGCATTGGTTATTACTATTCTAATTTGAGTAACGATTTGGTGTTTGGTAAAGCAAATGCTTTTTATTCGTTTATAAATATTCCATTTGTAAAAAAAGAAGTATTCTTGCTTAATTATCAGATTAGTGTTGGTCTGGCGTATATTAATAAAACTTTCGATTTGGAAAATAATTATGAAAATATTGCCATAGGATCAAAATATAATATTTATTTAGATTTTAGTATTCAGCCCAAAATAAAAATTAACGATAAGTTCTCAATATCAAGTAATTTCAGATTTACACATTTTTCGAATGGGAAAATAGTTTCGCCAAATAAAGGTTTGAATATTGTAAATAACTCTATAGGTGTTCATTATGCATTTGGAAATACCGATAAAATTAATTCTGAATCGGATACAGATATTCCGCAAAATAAATTTACTGTAATCTATTCGGGTGCAATAAAAACTATATCAAGATACGAAAAAGGAGCGTTTTTTGCATCATCAATATCCGGCGATTATTATCGACAATATAATATAAAACATCAATGGGGCGTTGGGGTAGATATTTTTTATGATTCGGCAATTAGAACATCAAAGAATTTAGAGAAATACCAAACAATTAATAATGCAGATTTGTATCAGTATGGCGTTCATATTGGGCACGATATGCTATTAGGGCAATTCTCGTTTTGCATGCAATTAGGTGTTTATTTATATACGCCTATCGAACCCGAAGCTCCAATTTATAATAGGTTGGGAATTAGATATTATTTTAATAATAATATTATTGCCAATATAACACTTAAATCGCATTACGGAAAAGCTAGTTTTATTGAGTTTGGTGTTGGCTATTGTTTTAATTAAGGTTTATTGAATAATTTTAAATTATTTTTTATGCATAAAGTAAAATTTATATTGTTAATTATTCTTTTTAGTTCGTGCGAGAGCGATTTATTTAACAATAGCGAAACAGTTATTGTTGAGAAAGAAATATCCGATTTTAAAACAATTATAATTAATGATATTTTTGATGTAAATTTAATTCAAGATACTATAAATAGAGTGTTTATTGAAGGGGGGAGCGATATTATTTCTAAAATTAATGTGTCGGTAAAAAACGATAGTCTTTTTGTGAGTAATAGTAATACTTTTCGATGGATTGGAAATTACGATAGAGTAGTTGTTAATATTTCGGTTAAAAATTTACACAATTTAAGATTAAATGCCCCATGTAATGTGAAATCTATAAATAATATCGAAACATATTATTTAAATGTAAAAGCAATAGCCGAAATGTCTGATATTGATATTTCTATGAATACCGATAATTTTTATTTTGTAAATTCTGCTACATCCGGAGGACAATATATCTTTTCGGGGAATACAATAAATCTGGCATTCTGGATTCGAGGTTCCGGAAAAATTAGTACAGAAGATTTGAATTGTAAATCGGCAGATATTATAAGTAGCACTATTGCCGATTCATATATAACAGTCGAAAATAAATTAAAAGTAAAGATAGAGAAAAATAGTAAAGTTTATTATAAAGGAAATCCACAAACCTTAATAATAGAAGATGCAAATACTCAAAATAATTTAATAAAGCTAGATTAAGTAATTGTAAATTAATGATGCTGCTCTTTCCGATGCTCCTGTGTTGCCTAATTTTTCTCTTAATGTAGAGTAATTATTTAACATTGTATTTCGGTATTTTTTGTCGTGTAATATGCTATTTAATTCATTACTAATATTCTCGATATTCATATCATCTTGAATAAGTTCTTTAACGACCTCTTTATTCATTACCAAATTAACTAATGAAATAAATTTAATTTTAACAAATTGTTTTGCTATAATATATGATATTTTGCCGGCTTTATAGCATACTACTTGAGGAATATTAAATAAGGCAGTTTCTAAAGTAGCTGTTCCTGATGTAACAAGTGCCGCTGTTGAGTATTTTAAAACATCATATGTTTGGTCAAACACAAGTTTTACATCATGTTGTTTGGTAAATTTAGAATAGTATCCGTTTTCTATTGATGGTGCCGCTGCAATAACAAACTGATAATCGCTAAATTTTGGAATTAAGTCGAGCATTAATGATAAATTTTTATCAATTTCTTGCTTCCTACTACCCGCAAGTATTGCTATTATAGGTTTGTCGTTTAAGTGGTTTTGTTTCTTAAACCCTTTAATATCAAAAGGTTCTTTCTTCTTTATATTTATTGCATCTAGTAATGGATTTCCAACGTAATCGACAGGGTAATTATGTTTCTTGTAAAAATCAATCTCAAAAGGAAAAATTACAAACATTTTATCTACAAATGCTTTAATCTTTTTTATTCTTGCTTCTTTCCATGCCCAAATTTTGGGAGATATATAATAATATACTTTAATCCCATTTGTTTTAGCAAATTCTGCAATACGTAAGTTAAAGCCCGGATAATCAATTAAAATTAATACATCAGGAGAGTATTTTAAGATATCAGATTTGCAGTTTTTTATATTCGAGAAAATCTTTCGTAAATTAATTACAACTTCTAAAAAGCCCATAAATGCCGACTCTTTATAATGTTGAACTAAGTCTCCACCTTGTTTTGCCATTTTATCGCCACCCCAAAATCTAAAACATGCATTATTATCTACTTGTTTTAATTCTTTCATTAGATTCGAGCCATGTAAATCTCCCGAAGCTTCACCGGCTATAAGATAATATTTCATATTAAATTAGTTTTTGAAAATATGTGAAAGATTTTTCTGTATTAAAAACTTAATTATAAAGTGAATTTTGCAATAAAGACCAGTATTGCATAAAACATTGTTGACATTAAAACACCACGTGCCGAAAAAAGTAAGTTTGTATAAATAAAAATAAAGAATAGTAGTGCATCTGGAAGAATACATAAACTGGTTAATTTTGTAAGAGCATTAGCTTCTATAAGATAATCTATTAACTCGCATATTCCAAATCCCGGAAATTTAATAATATATACAAAAAAAATTGTTATTAGTGGGATAATAATTCCTAGAATTGCTCCAAGTTTAAATGAATCTAATTTAAATTTCATAATTCCACTTTTTAAGATATTCTATATTCGAGTAATCTGTTAAATCAATTTTTACCGGAACTATTGATATGTAATTGTTATTCAGAGCCCATTCGTCGGTATCAGTAGAACCATTTTCAGAACCTTCAAAATAGCCTGTAAGCCAAAAATATTCTCCATCTCTTGGGTCTATTCGTTTGTCGAATTCTTCCTTCCATACTCCTTTTGCCTGACGACATATTTTAACTCCTTTTATATCATTAAATGGGATTAAAGGAACATTAACATTTAAACAAGTGTTTTTTGGTAAGCCATTGTTTATAACGTTGCTAACAATTTTCTGTCCATATTTTTTTACAGACGAAAAATCTGCATCGCTATCAAAACTTAATAAAGAAAAACCAATAGCAGGAATTCCACTTATGCAGCCTTCTATAACTGCTGCCATAGTGCCTGAATAAACAATACTTATCGACGAGTTAGATCCATGATTGATTCCTGAAACTATTAAATCAGGTTTTCTATATAAAATCTCACTAAGTCCTAATTTTACAGAATCTACAGGTGTGCCACTACATGAGTAAATTTTTATATTATCTTTTTCAGATAACTTTTTATATCTAAGAGGCGTATTAACGGTTATAGCATGAGACATGCCGGAGTTAGCATGCATTGGGGCAACAACTACAATATTTCCAAAGGGTTTTACAATTTCAATTAATGCAGAAATTCCTTTGGCATTAATGCCATCATCATTTGTTACGAGTATTAAAGGTGTTTTTTCTTCCAATGTTATAGAATTTTAGTTTGCAAAGTTATCGAATTTGAAATAAGTTTCATAATTAATTATTAATTATTAATAATTAAGAAATACCTTAAATCCGCGAGTTAACATCTAAAGCGTTGATAGTCGTCGGATGACTATTTTATTAAAAGTGTGGTAAAATGAAGTTAAGGTATTGTTTGTCAATAAGTCATCCGACTACTTGCGGATTTAAGGAAATCGTTAAACAGAGAAAAATATATTAATAATAGTTTTTAATATTATGTCACTTATTGTGAATTTTTTATGTATAAGAAAAGACTTATCAATTGATAAGTCTTTTCTTTATGCGGAGAAAGAGGGATTCGAACCCCCGGTACCTTGCGGTACAACGATTTTCGAGACCGTCACATTCGTCCACTCTGTCATTTCTCCTTTAGATGTGATAATTTTTTACTAAGCAAAAGTAGTAAAATAATATTAAGCAGTGTAACTTGTTTCAATAATTAACTACTTATTTTAAAACTACAATTTATTTATATTTTTAATATTTTTATAAGTACATAAATTATATAATATAAAAAGACTTATCGTATTAGATAAGTCTTTTTTTTATGCGGAGAAAGAGGGATTCGAACCCCCGGTACCTTGCGGTACAACGGTTTTCAAGACCGCCGCATTCGACCACTCTGCCATTTCTCCGCTGCAAATGTAGAATTAATTTTCTTTTTCAAAAAGAAAATTAAAAAAATCTTTAAAGATTTTTAATTTTCTTAAATCTTTCAATAATTAGTTATTTGTATCGATGTTAAAACTTCTTAAAAATGAGCCAGATATAATTTGTAGGTGGAATTATTTTTAAATTTTGTTTTATAAGTTTTGTCGTTGCAAGTAATAGTTTTTATAAAACTAGCTATAATTATGTTAAATTAATGTTGTTAAACAAGTAACAGTGTTAAAAAAATAACATTAAAAGTATTAAATTTGGCAATTATTAATAATTAAAAAATAAAGAAATGGCAATATCAACAGTAAAAATTGGAGCCAATATCACAAAAGGGTTCAAAACAGAAATAGAATGTTCACACAATTTTATTATCGATCAACCAAAACAAGGTGGTGGCCAAGATTTGGGACCTAACCCATTGGAAATATTTCTTTCAGCCTTACCTGCATGTATTTGTGCTATAGGTAGAATTATTTCAAATCAAAAAAAAATGAATGTAAGAGGTATAAATGTAAAACTAGAAGGAGATATAGATAAGGATTATTTGCTTGGAATTACCGATGAAGGAAGAGCCGGATTTACTGAAATAAGAACTTATGTGGAGATTGATGCCGATATGTCTATTGAAGAAAAAAAAGCGTATTTAAAAGAGATTGAAAGACGTTGTCCTATTGCAGATAATATTGTGAATGATAGTAAAATTAAGGCAATGTTAGTTGAATCGGTATTGAATTAGCATTATATAGTGTTTTTTTAATATGGAAGTATATTTTTCTTTCAATATTGAATCCACTCCGAAAAGTCTTCATATTATAAATATATTAAAAATAAAATATGAATAAGTCAAGTTGAAAAAATAATTTTTTTATTAAAATGTTAATAAGTCAACTTTGTAACATATTGAAAATCAGAAA
>CAZDCZ010000063.1:0-17866 GCA_964504155.1 uncultured Bacteroidales bacterium
ATTAATAAAATTGGAGAAATACGATAATAAAATTATTTTATCAATATTATTTATAAGATAAAAATATATTTTTCGTTTACTTAAAGCATAATTTGTATTTTAGCAAGAGCCTAAGGCTAATATAAAAATAAAAATAAATGAGAAACATTACTAGTTTACAAAGAGTTATATTTATTCCATTATTGTTAATATTTTTTTTCTCGTGTAAGAATAAAGAAATCGATTGGGATAAGAACTATAAGACCGATTATGTTAAAGAGAAAAACTTAGTAGATACTATTGTTTTATCTGAAAAAACTTTCCATCAAGAACTGGTTAGTAATGGTCGTCTCGAAGCAATTAGAAAAGTGCAATTGCGTTATAGGGTATCGGGCGAAATACAAAAGATTTTTTTTGTAAATGGCGATTATGTCGGAAAAGGTAAGCTAATAGCTCAACTTAATAGTTTTACCTTAAGAAATAACCTTCAGAAGAATAGTTTAAATTTAGAAAAGGCTAAAGTCGATTTTGCCGATGTTCTTATAGGACAGGGATATAGTATTAAAGATACTTCCTCTGTGCCGACCGATTTTTTACATATTGCAAAAATAAAATCGGGATATAATAACGCTCTTATCGATTTAAGCGATGCTAAATATCGTTTGCAAGGAGCTAAACTTATAGCTCCTTTCTCAGGTGTATTAGCCGATATCGAGAAAAACGAATACGATAAAATTAACGAAGGCGAAAATTTTTGTACCTTAATCGATAACGAATATTTCCATGTTAAGTTTTCGGTTTTAGAGTCGGAATTAGAAAATATCTTTGTTGGCAAAAAAGTAAATGTTAAACCATTAGCAGGTGGCGAATATCAAGGAAAAATCGACGAGATTAATCCTGTAGTAAATAAAAACGGATTAATTACAATTTCGGCAAGAATAAAAAATATTTCAAAAAACCTGATGGAAGGAATGAATGTAGATGTAAAAATAATAACTGATGTCCCGAAACAGTTAGTAATACCTAAAACTGCTCTTGTGCTACGGCAGAATAAAGAAGTGGTTTTTACTTTAAAAAACGATAGTATTGCTATTTGGAATTATGTTAAGACTAGTTTCGAAAATACAAGATATTGTGCAATTAAAGAAGGATTAAAATTAAACGATATTATTATCACTTCGGGTAATATAAACCTTGCTCACGAGTCGATAGTTAAAGTTAAGACCAATAAGATTTACTAAAAATTATTTTAACTATGGTTCGATTTTTATTAAATAGACCTATTGCTGTTAGCATGACATATATTGCAATATTAATGCTAGGTCTTGTTGCGGTATTTCAACTTCCGGTATCCTTAATGCCCAATATTGATATTCCCGAGATAACCATTCAGGTAGAAGGCGAAAATATGCCGGTACGTCAATTAGAGAATGCCTTGGTACGTCCTATTCGTCAGCAATTAATTCAGGTATCGCATGTAGAATCTATTCAAAGCGAAACTTCCGATCAAACAGCAATAATAAAATTACGTTTCGAATATGGTACCGATGTCGATTTAGCCTTTATCGATGTAAACGAAAAAATCGATCGGTCGATGAATTATTTGCCTAAAGATGTTAAACGCCCAAGAGTTATTAAGGCAAGCGCATCAGATATTCCTGTGTTTTTTTTAAATATTACAGCAAAAGAATCGTATTTAACAAACGAAGCGAGTACAAGTACCGATTTATCCAATCGCTTTGCCGAGCTTAGTCGTTTTTCTTCTCAGGTAATAAAAAAGAGAATCGAACAATTGCCAGAAATTGCCATGGCCGATATAAGCGGCACAATCGAACAGGAGATCGTTATCGAACCTTATAAGCAAAAGCTTGTATCTTTAGGTGTCGATTATTCCGATATAGAACAAGCAATTGTTGAGCATAATCTAGAACTGGGAAATATAATAGTAAAAGATGGTGTTTATCAGTATAATCTGCGTTTTAAGAAAATTATAGAAGATAAATCCGATATCGAGAATATATTATTAAAGCTCGAAGGTAAATCGATAAAAATAAAAGAAATTGCTGCTGTTAAAGTAAAACCGCAAAAACGAAACGGATTAATAACGTCTAATAAAAACGATGCTATTGCACTTGCCGTGATAAAAAAATCGGGTGCTAGAATGCAGGATATGAAAAAATCGCTAAAAGAATTAGTCGACAATTTTAAACACGATTATCCCGATGTTGGCTTCGAAATTATTAGAGATCAATCGCGAATACTCGATTATTCTATAAATAATCTTGGTCAAACACTATTATTAGGCTCATTATTGGCATTTGTTGTAATGTTTTTATTTCTACGCGATACGCAAACACCATTTTTAATTGGCTTGAGTATTCCTACCTCGCTTATTATTAGTGTGTTGTTTTTCTATTTTCTCGATATTTCTATAAATATAATCTCTCTCTCGGGCTTAGTTCTTGGCGTTGGTATGATGATAGATAATTCTATTATTGTTATCGATAATATTACCCAAAATATCGATCGTGGCGAATCATTGCAGAGTGCTTGTATTAAAGGAACAAACGAAGTAATTCGTCCTTTACTAACTTCTGTTTTTACTACTTGTGCAGTTTTTATACCTCTTATATTTATTAGTGGAATAGCAGGCGCTTTGTTTTTCGATCAAGCTATGGCTGTTACTATTGGCCTTTTTGTGTCTTTTATTGTATCAATAACCTTGGTTCCTGTATATTATAAATTGCTAAGTAAGAAAAGAAATGCTTCGAAAATAACTCTTTTAAGTAAAATAAAACTATTCGATTATTTTAATGTTTACGAAAAGATTTTATTTTATGTATTTCGTCATCAGCGACCTATTGTAATAGCGTTGATGCTGTTTATAATTTTAGGAGGATATTTTTATAAAATTCTAGATAAAGAAAAATTACCTGTAATTTCTGAAGACGAGTTATTTATATCTATCGATTGGAACGAAAAAATCCATATCGAAGAGAATAAATTGCGCTCATTAGAACTATTAAATAACATAGATTCTTTACTTGTTCAATCGTCAACATATGTGGGAACTCAAGATTTTGTTATGCAGCACGATAATTTGAGCTCGCCACGAGAAACAAAAATATATTTAAAGTTAAAAGACCAAAAGTATTTACCTGTTGTTACCGAAAAAATAAAACGTTTCTTCAAGAGAAAGTATGCAGAGGCAAATTACGAAATCCTACCTCCCGAAAATGTTTTCGAACTATTGTTTCCTAACGAACAATATTCGTTAATTGCACAAATTGTGCCTTTCGAAAAAAATAAAGAATTAGTTTTTTCCGAAGTTAATGAATTATTGCAACATTTTCCCGATGGCTTAAATGCAGTCGAATCGTATAGTATTCCGTCTAAAGAATATGTAAATATTGTTTTAAACTCGGAAAAATTAATGATATATGATGTTGAAAGAATGAGCTTAATAAGAAAATTAAAAAGCTTATTTAACGAATTGCAAATATCAGAAATACGAAGTAGTCAGAATTATATGCCTATAATTTTTGGAAACAAAAAAGAAACCTTGTCAAAATTACTCAATGATGCTAAAATAAGAAATTCTCAAGGTAATTATATTCCTATAAAAGAATTGATATCGTTAAAAACTACTAAAGATTTTAAAAATATTATTGCAGGCGAGTTAGGCGAATATTATCAGATTTATTTTAATCCTGACGAAACAAATATCGACAATGTGAAAAATAAGGTAGAGTCGATTGTAGAAAAAAACAAAACTTTCGATGTTTTGTGGCATGGTAGTTATTTCTCGAATAAAAAAATGATATCAGAGATACTTATTATTCTTATTATTTCTGTATTATTATTATATTTTATCCTGGCATCGCAATTCGAATCGCTGAGTATTCCGTTAATTGTTTTACTCGAAATTCCTATCGATATTGCAGCAATTTTTATTTCCTTATTTCTTTTTCAAAGCAGCATAAATATGATGTCGCTGATTGGTATTATTCTTACAATAGGAATTATTATTAACGATTCTATTCTTAAAATCGATACTATAAATTCTCTTTGTCGCAATGGAGTTCCATTAATAAAAGCAATTGTTGTTGGAGGAAAAAGACGATTAAAGCCTATTTTAATGACTAGTTTAACAACTATTATGGCCATGGTGCCTTTCTTATTTATTTCAGGATTAGGATCCGATTTACAAAAACCTCTTGCTATTTCGGTTATTGGTGGTATGCTTATGGGAACTCTTGTGAGCTTGTTTTTTATCCCGTTATTATATTATTTATTGAAAAAGAAAAAATCAATAAAAATGGAAACATCAAAATAATAATTAAATAGAATTTTTGAATATATGAAACATGTCGATTTTTTTAAAAAGTACGTATTAGCTATTTCTATAGCTGTTTTCTTAGTTCTTTTTATTATATGGACAAGTTGGTATTGGCTTACATCATTGTTGTTGCTTGGTTTCTTTATTTTTTTATTGCCCAAATATTTTATTCCAATATTCTTGAAAATAAAATTTTTTTACTATGTAAAAATAGGACTGAGTTTTATTTTTATTTTTTTGTTTGCTATTTTTTTGCGAGTATTTATTTTCGAAATATATACTATCCCTAGTAGTTCTATGGAACAAACACTCGTTCCGGGCGATAAGATTATTGTTAATAAACTAGCTTATGGTCCCAAAATACCCGATACGATAAACGAAGTTCCTTGGCTTAATATATTTTCGTTTTTTAAAACTAATACTAACGAAAACACAAAAAGTAATGATTATCGACGTTTAAGAGGTTTGCAGCCAATTAAAAGAAACGAAGTAGTGGTTTTTCACCGTCCCGGTACCGATGATATATATGTAAAACGATGCGTCGGATTGCCAGGTGATAATATTAAATTAGTCGACGAAAAACTTTTTGTCGATAAAAGCCCAGTACAATCACCCCTAACACTAAAACATCGCTTCTGTGTTTACTCTAATAGAATCGATACTTTACTTAACTATTTCAGAGAAAAACATCTTGAGATAAGAAGAAGAAATTCGATAAATTCGTTTATTGTGTTCTTAACAAATAAATCAAAAGCTGAAATAGAAAACCTGAATTTTATCGATTCGGTAAAATTCGTAAATCAGGAATTCAGAAATAAAAACGCTCAGAATTTTTATAATAATACTGTGATTATTCCGCCGCAAAACAATAATATTTTTATTGCCGGGAAAGAATATAAAACCGGATGGACAGTATTTAATTTTGGCGATTTGTATATTCCTAAAAAAGACATTGTGATTATATTAAATAAAAAAAATATCGAAAGATATTCGAAAATTATTACAGAATATGAAA
The DNA here is from genome assembly GCA_964504155.1 of uncultured Bacteroidales bacterium. Lineage (GTDB taxonomy): Bacteria > Bacteroidota > Bacteroidia > Bacteroidales > UBA12077 > CAZDCZ01. Next base: position 5,334 of record CAZDCZ010000063.1, read on the forward strand.
ATCATAAATTGGAAATTGTAAATAATAAAATTTTTATCGATGGAAGAGTAAGGCAAGAATATCAATTTGAAAGGAATTATTATTTTATGCTTGGCGATAATCGTTCACAATCTCTCGATAGTAGATATTGGGGTTTTGTTCCGGAAAACCATATTATTGGTAAAGCTGTAAAAATATTATTTTCTAATTCGAAAGTAGATTTTTCGGGGAATAGGTTTCTGAAAAAAATCTATTGATTCTACTTTGACAGATTATGTTTTAACACAAAATCAAGCTATTTTTACCCTTGCTCCCTAAAGGGAACAGATTGATTTTTTAGCTTTCTCCCTTTAGGGTTAGGGGCAAAAAAACTGAAAAATCTTAATTCTGTTTAATCTGTTAAAGTAGAATTAATAAGTAAATAAAAAAATCATAGAATCGAAATAATTTGTAAATGCTAAATGATAAACAAAAACTCACATAGAAAAACATCGTCTTTTTCAATAATAATGCTATTTGTATTGTTTAGTATTATTGGTATGGCTTTTATTCCATTCTTAAACCTTAGTTTGTTGCCATCGAAAACATTGCCATCTATTAATGTTCGATATAATTGGTATAATACCTCGGCTTACGTAATCGAAAATAGGGTAACAGCGCCATTAGAAGCCTTGTTTAGTTCTATTAAGGGACTAGAAGATATAGAATCGAAAACTACTAAATCGGGAGGGAATATTTCTTTATATTTTAATGATGATGTAAATATGGATGTTGCAAAATTTCAAGTCTCCTCGTTTATTCGACGTGCTTATGCCGATTTTCCCGAAAATGTAACATATCCAATTTTAACAGTTAATACTCCTAGTGGCGAGAAACAATCTTTATTATCATTTTCTATTTATAGCTCTACCGAAGCAATTAATATTCTCGAGTATGCTCAAAATTATATAAAACCCGAAATTTCAAATATTAACGGAATTAGCGAAGTTGACGTGTATGGGGCATCTCCTTTTGAGTGGTTTGTTACTTATAATCCAACTGTGCTTAAAGTTTTTAATATTACACCTAATGATATTAAAAATTCTATAAGAAATTATTTTACCGGCGAAGATATTGGTTATGCTACAATACAAAAAAATAAAAATATTAAAGAAACTATTCAGGTTAAAGTAGTGTCGTCTGTTAATAATAATTCTGCTTTTAGTAAAATCCCAATCAAGAAAATTAATACTAGAATAATTTATCTTACCGATATTGCTAAAATTACTTATAAAGCAAAAGACCCATCATCATATCACCGAATAAATGGGATGAATACTATAAATATAGTTGTCTTTGCCGAAGATAATGTTAATAGTTTAAAATTAGTAGAAAAAGTAAATTCTAAAATGGCAAATATTGTAAAGAATTTGCCAACAGGATACTCTATTCGTAAAACTTATGATGCAACAATTTATATAAAAAAAGAATTACATAAAGTAGGTATTCGAACAATTATCGCAGTTATAGTACTATTATCTTTTGTGTTTCTAATTAATCGAAAAATAAAGTATTTATTAGTAATATTAATTTCCTTATTAGCTAATATCTTAATTGCCTCAATTTTTTATTATATGCTTGGTATAGAGATAAATATATATTCTCTAGCTGGTTTAACAATTTCTCTCGGAATAATAATAGATAATAGTATTGTTATGACCGATCATATAAAAAATAAGGGCAATAGTGGAGTTTTCTTGTCGATATTAGCTGCAACTCTTACAACTATTGGGTCGCTTAGTCTTGTGTTTGTACTTAATAAGGAGCAACAACTGAATTTATCCGATTTTAGTTTAATAATTATTATAAATCTTGGAGTGTCTTTGTTTATTGCTTTATTTTTTATTCCTGCGTTAATTGAGCGTATAAAACTCAATTCAATTCCGGCAAAACAGTTTTTTAGAAGAAAGAGACTGATTGCTCGTTTTAATCATTATTATGTAAATTGGATTAATTTACAATTAAAATATAAGTGGGTTTTTATTATTGTTTTAATTCTGATTTTTGGAACACCTATATATAAACTTCCTCAGAAAATCGAAAAGCAAAATGTTGCCGCAAAATTGTATAATAACACATTTGGCAGCGAATGGTATTCTCGGAAAGCCAAACCAATTGTCGATAAATGTTTAGGAGGAACATTGCGATTATTTACAGATTTTGTTTACGAATCATCTTATCAAAGTAATCCCGCTCGAACAAAGCTATATGTTCGGGGCGAAATGCCCGAAGGTTCAACTATACAGCAAATTAATGCAGCAGTTAAGAGTATGGAAAACTATTTAAATAAGTTTAATGGAATAGAACTCTTTACTACCGAAATTTATAGTTACCGAAATGCACGAATAACAATATATTTTAAAGAGGAAGAAAATAATTCTAGTTTCCCATATATCTTAAAAAGTGAATTAATAGCTAAAGCAAATAACCTTGGCGGGATGGATTGGTCAATTTATGGTGTTGGTAGAGGATTTAGTAATGCCGTTCATTCCGATTATAAAGATTCGAAGATACAATTGCTTGGATATAATTACGATAAATTATATAAGTATGCTTTATTAACCAAAGAAAAATTGAGTGGTAATGCCAGAGTAAAAAGTCTAGAAATTAGAGGTAATAATTCTTGGTTTGCCGAACCATTACGAAATAAAATTATTGTTAATTTGTCGGAGAAACAACTTGCACAATTGGGATTTTCGTATAAAGAAGTATTTGAAAATCTAAATACAAATACATTGCAATCGTCATTTATTGGCAAGTATTTTATTAATGGAAAACAAAAAAATGTAAATCTCGAAGCTGATATTGATAATTTCGATAAATGGAAATTGAAAAATTCTCCTATCGGAAATAACGATAAATTTATAAAATTTAAGGATGTAGGGAAAATTGTTAAGAAAAAAGTAGGTAACGATATTTATAAAAAAGACCAACAATATCAATTATTTGTAGAATTTAATTTCGTTGGGCCTCCCGGATTAAAAAAAATTGTTGTAGAGAATGTTATTAACGAAATGAATTCGATATTGCCACTTGGGTATAAAGCCCAATCGCCTCAATATAGCTTTGGTGAGAGAGAAAAGAGTAAAATAGGAATACTTATTTTAATTATAGTTATTATATTTTTTATTTGCTCAATTTTGTTCGAATCTTTTAAACAACCTATAGTAATACTGTCTATTATTCCAATTTCGTTTATTGGTGCATTCTTAACATTTTATTTGTTCGATATTAATTTCGACCAAGGCGGATATGCTTCGTTTATATTGTTAGCAGGAATTACGGTAAATGCATCAATCTATATTGTTAACGAATATAACAATCTTGTAAGAGATAGAAAAAAGTCAGGAATAAAAATATATCTTAAAGCCTTTAATAATAAAATTATCCCAATAATTTTAACTGTTGTTTCTACAATTTTAGGATTAATGCCTTTCTTGTTTGGTAGTTCTAATCAGGTCTTTTGGACAGCTTTTGCTGCTGGAACAATAGGTGGTTTAGTATTTACATTGTTAGGTGTTTTTATATTTATTCCTGTATTTTTTCTAAAAAAGAAATATATAAATGAGTTTTAATTAATAAATAATATAAAACAATTACTTTTGATTTAATAATATCATTTAATAATAAAAAAAACAATTTAGTTGTGAGAAAAATATTTTATATAATTTCATTTGGTATTTTACTAAGTAGTTTTAGTAGTAATGTATTAGCACAGATTAACGAAGAGTTTACTTTAGATGAGGTAATTCAACTTGCCCAAGAGCAATCTGTCGATGCTATTCTTTCGAAACACCGTTATAGGGCCAGTTATTGGGAGTTTAAAACATATAAAGCAGAATTATTGCCTAATATTACTTTAAGTAGTTCATTTCCTCAGTTTAACAGGACAATTAAGAAATATCAGAATTCCGATGGTTCGTATTCGTATATCGAAGAGAATATGAACAACTCAAGTCTCAATCTTTCTGTAAGACAGAATGTTGGTTTTACAGGTGGACAATTGTTTGTAAGTTCCGATTTGCAAAGAATAGACGAGTTTGGCGATTTTAAAAATACATCTTATCTGTCGTCGCCAATTAGTATTGGATATCGACAGCCGATATTGTTTTATAACGAGTATAAGTGGAACAATAAAATTGAACCATTAAAATATAAAGAAGCAAAACGAGAATATATTTCATCATTAGAAAATGTGTCGTTAAAAGCTGTGAATTATTTTTTCGATTTGGCCTTGGCTCAGCAAAATATGCAAGTAGCAGAAATTAATTATCAGAATGCCGATACCTTATATAAAATTGCTCAGGGACGATATCAAATTGGAACTATTGCAGAAAACGAATTAATGCAAATGGAACTTAGTTTATTAAATGCCGGTTCGTCTATGAACTCAGCTAAAGTCGATCTCGAAGTAAAGAAATTTCAATTACGATCGTTTCTTGGTTTCAACGAGAAAATTAATATTAAACTAATTATAGAAAAAAATATTCCTACACTAAATATCAATGTAAATAATGCAATGCAAATTGCAAAAGAAAATAATCCTAATATTATTTCTTACGAACGACAATTAATCGAGGCAGAACGTAATCTGGCAAAAGCAAAATCGGAGAAAGGATTGCAAGCAAATCTTTATGCTAGTTTTGGCTTAACACAACAATCTCCCGATTTTAGTAATGTATATAATAATCCGCAAGATCAACAACGTGTTTCTGTTGGCATTGAGTTGCCGCTTCTCGATTGGGGATTGGGGCGTGGCAGATACAAAATGGCTCAATCGAGCCAAGAAGTTATTAAAACTAATGTCGAGCAATCGCAAATAGATTTTACCCAAAACGTAATGCTTAATGTAATGCAGTTTAATCTTCAAGACGAACAAGTTGGAATTGCATCAAAATCAGATACTATTGCTCAAAGACGATACGAACTTACTAAGCAACGTTTTCTTATCGGAAAAGTCGATGTGTTAGATTTGAATGTAGCCTTGTCGGAAAAAGATGTTGCAAAAAGAGCTTATGTGTTGGCTCTACGTAATTTTTGGCTAAATTATTATTCAATTCGTAAAATTACTTTATACGATTTTGAAAATAATAATAATTTAGAGATAGATTATAACGAACTTATAAAATAAAGGATTAGTAATTTATAATTTAGCATATTTCTTTTAGTTTAACTATCAATTAGTTATTTTTAGAAATAGGAAAAATACAGTTTGTGTTTTAAAATAACAAACATGTTAATGAATAATCTGTTAACATCTTATTGGTATGAATAAGTGTCATTCTAAAAATAAATTATATATTTGCACGATAATTTGGATATAAAATAAATTTTTACATAAGAATCATAAAATAACTTAACAAATGCAGATTAAAGGAGCAATAAGGTTTTTAACCATAACAATGGTTATAATAACTGTTTTTTATTTGTCTTTTACATGGAAAACAGCGAGTGTTCGACAGGATGCTAAAGAATATGCTACGGTAAACGATACATTAAATCTTGAAAAGGAATTTTCATATATCGATTCTATATCGGGAGAAGTAGTATATAATATAGGAATTAAAAAATATACATTCAGAGAGTGTCAAGAAAGAGAAATAAATCTTGGTCTCGACCTTAAAGGTGGAATGAATGTTATTCTTGAAGTATCGGTTGCAGATATTATAAAATCTTTATCAAATAATAGTAAAGATTCTACTTTTATTAAAGCAATAGATTTAGCTCAGGAAAAGAAAAAAAATAGTCGTGAAGATTTTTTAACATTGTTTGGAAAATCGTTCGAAGAGATAGATCCTAACGCAAAATTAGCTGCAATATTTAATACTATTGAACTTAAAAATCAAATTGATTTTAACTCAACAAATCAAGAAGTATTAAGAGTACTAAGAAATGAAACAAAATCGGCTATCGATAATTCATTTAATATTTTAAGAAGTCGTATCGACCGTTTTGGAGTAGTACAACCAAATATTCAAAAATTAGAAACAGCAGGTAGAATTCTTATTGAATTGCCGGGTGTTAAAGATCAGGAACGTGTAAGAAAATTATTACAAGGAACTGCAAATCTTGAATTTTGGGAAACATATACAAATAGCGAAATCTATCCATACTTACTTAAAGCAAATGCTAAAATTAAAGAAATAGAAGACGCTAAAAAAGAATTAGCTAGTTCTGAAGAAAGCAAAATTGCCGATGTAACAAAGGAAGCTGCCAAAGAAATAACAAAAGAAGAAAGCGGAGATATTTCTTTAATAGAGCAGTTAGAGAGCGATTCAATAGCAAAGAAAGATTCAACGGCTATTGGAGCAACTCAGATTGCAATAAATTATCCATTATTTGCTGTATTACAACCAAGTGTTAATCCTCGTACTAACGAGTTAATGGATGGTTCGGTTATTGGTATGGCAAAATATACCGATACTTCAAAAGTTAATAAATATCTGAAGATGAAGCAAATTCGCTCTATCTTTCCAAGAAATGTGTCGTTTAAATGGGCAGTGAAACCATATAAATACGACGAAAGTAAAAGTTATTACGAGTTACATGCTATAAAAGAAACAGGTCGCGACGGAAGAGCTCCTTTAGATGGTGATGTTATTACAGAAGCAAGAGGAGAATTTGGACAAAGTAAAGCAAGCGCCGAAGTTTCTATGTCGATGAATGTTGAAGGAGCAAAAACATGGGCTAGACTTACTAAAAATAATGTCGGAGGCTTTATTGCAATTGTTCTCGACAATTATGTATATTCAGCTCCTAGAGTAAACGACGAAATTAAAGGTGGACGTTCTTCTATAAGCGGAGATTTCTCAATAAACGAAGCAAAAGACCTTGCTAATATTTTAAAATCGGGTAAGTTACCTGCTCCTGCAAGAATTATTCAAGAAGAAATTGTTGGACCATCTCTTGGTCATGAAGCTATTAATTCAGGGTTTGGTTCATTTTTAATTGCCTTTGTTATAATTCTATTATATATGATATTTTATTATAGTAGAAAAGCAGGATTGGTTGCTGATATTGCTCTTGTATTTAATATGTTCTTTATTCTGGGAGTGTTAGCATCGCTTGGTGCAGTTCTTACTTTGCCCGGTATTGCTGGTATTGTTTTAACAATTGGTATGTCGGTTGATGCAAATGTTCTTATTTACGAACGTATTAGAGAAGAATTGGCTGCCGGAAAAGGAATAAAACTTGCTATTAAAGATGGATATAAAAACGCATATTCAGCAATACTTGATGCAAACGTAACAACCTTTCTTACGGCTGCAGTGCTTTATGTTCTTGGTACAGGGCCAATTAAAGGTTTTGCTACTACATTATTAATAGGTATTGTTACTTCGGTATTTACTGCAATTTTCCTTACTCGTTTAGTATTCGAATGGTACTTGAAACATAATAGACCAATTTCATACGATACTAAATTAACAAGAAATGCATTTAAAAATACCAAAATTAAATTTATCGAAAAACGAAAAACTTATTATGTAATTTCATCTATTGTTATTCTTATAGGTATAGGTTCTTTGTTTGTAAGAGGATTAAATCAAGGTGTTGATTTTTCCGGTGGAAGAAATTATATTGTGCGTTTCGAAAACCCTGTTCTTACCAGTGATATTTCTGAAAAATTAAAAATTGAATTTGGAGAAGCTCCATCGGTTAAAACTTTTGGAAGAGAGAATCAAATAAAAATTACAACTAAGTATCGTATCGAAGAAAACGACATTGAAGTTGATAACGATATTGAGAATAAATTGTATCAAGGATTAAAATCGCAATATGATCATGAATTAAGTTTTGACGAATTTAAATCTGAACATATTATGAGTTCGCAAAAGGTGGGACCTACTATTGCCGATGATATTAAAGTACAAGCAGTGTGGGCAATACTATTTGCATTTATAATTATTTTCCTTTATATATTTGTGCGATTTAAAAATTGGCAGTTTGGTTTAGGAGCTTTAGTTGCTCTTGTGCACGATGTGTTAATTATTCTTGGAATATTCTCAATAGGATATAATTATTTGCCTTTCTCTCTTGAGATCGATCAGGCATTTATTGCAGCAATACTTACTGTGGTTGGTTATTCAATTAACGATACAGTTGTTGTTTTCGACCGTGTTAGAGAATATCTAGGTTTATATCCTAAACGAGAGAAAAAACGTATTCTTAACGATGCTTTAAATAGCACTTTAAGTAGAACATTTAGTACATCATTAAGTACATTTGTTGTTCTTCTTGCAATGTTTATTTTTGGTGGTGAAGTTATCCGTGGTTTTATATTTGCATTAATGGTTGGTGTTGTTGTAGGTACTTATTCTTCATTATTTATAGCGTCTCCAATTGTATATGATACTATTCATAAAAAAGAAAAAGTTGATATTAAGAAAATAAAGAAAAAAAAGAAATAGCAATCTAATATTATTTTAAAACCCCGGCTGTTTTGTCGGGGTTTTTTGTTATGAAAACTTAAAGTATATTTGTGTTATAATTTGTAGGTTTAGTTATTATTAATTTAATATTTTTTTAAAAAAATATTTAGATTTAGAAATAAAATGGATTATCTGTACTTATTCGGTGGTTTAGTAGTATTACTTATTAGTGGCGATTTTTTGCTTAAAGGTAGCGTGTCTTTAGCAGGGCACTTTAAGGTGTCAAAATTGATTATAGGTGTAGTTATTGTTTCGTTTGGAACTTCAGTTCCGGAATTAATGGTAAGTGTTAAAGCAGCTCTTAGTGGGCATCCCGACATAGCTATAGGTAATGTTATTGGTTCAAATATTTCAAATATTGCTTTAATTCTTGGATTTACAGCTATTCTTATTCCAATACATGTAAAGAAAAAAAGTATCTGCTTCGATTGGAGTGTAATGATGTTTGCAAGTGTTTTGCTTCTAGTATTTACTTTTGATCTTAAATTGCAATTTGTCGAAGGACTTATTTTTATTGTGCTTATAATTGCATATATTTTTAAATCAATATATTTCTCGCGAAAAGAAAATATAAAATCGAATACTGAATTTGAAACCCCAAAATATAATATTTATCTTTCATTACTTTTTGTTGCTATTTCTATTATAGGATTAGTTATTGGTGCTAATTTGCTTGTTAGTGGAGGTGTTGGTATTGCTAGAGATTTTGGTGTGAGCGAAAGAGTTATATCTGTTTCAATTATTGCATTCGGAACTAGTCTTCCAGAGCTTGTAACATCTATTGTTGCTGCTACAAGAAAAGAACTGGATATTTTTATTGGAAATATTATTGGTTCGAATATTTTTAACTTATTAGCAATACTTGGTATTACAAGTATGCTTAAAACAATTAATGTAAATCCATTAATATTAAAATTCGATATTTATTATTTATTCTTTGTTTCTATATTACTCTTAATATTTATGTTACCATTAAATAAAGGAGTTGTTACCAGATGGAAAGGATTAATATTTGTATTAGTTTATTGTTTGTATATTTATCTTGTATTTATTTAAAGAACAAAATTAGAATATGATAATTGCTAAAAATATAAAAAAATCATTTGGAAACTTACAAGTTCTAAACGGTATAAACCTTAAAATAGAAAAAGGCGAAGTTATATCTATTATGGGGGCTAGTGGTGCAGGAAAAACTACTTTCTTGCAGATATTAGGAACTTTAAGTAAACCCAATGCAGGTGAGATAAAATTTTTCGAGAAAGATATAAACAAAATGAAAGATAGGCAATTAGCAAAATTTAGAAATGAAAATATTGGTTTTGTTTTTCAATTCCATCATTTATTGCCTGAATTTACTGCTCTCGAAAATGTCTGTATCCCGGCGTTTATTTCAAATGTATCGAAAAACGAAGCCGAAACCCGAGCAAAAGAAATACTAAGTTTCTTAAAACTCGACCATAGATTCGAACATAAACCAAGTGAATTGTCGGGAGGAGAACAGCAACGTGTTGCAGTAGCTCGAGCTTTAATAAATAATCCGGCGGTGATATTTGCTGATGAACCATCAGGAAATCTCGATTCTCAAAATAAAAAAGAACTGCATAAATTATTCTTTTCTTTAAGGAATAAATATAACTCTTCATTTGTAATTGTAACACACGATGAAGATTTGGCCAATATGGCCGATAGAAAATTTCTTATGAAAGATGGAAAAATAATTAAGTAAATGCAAATTGTGTATGAGTTTTATGATTTGCGGTAGAAAATTTTGAACTCAGATTATTAACTTCCTTTAAAATTATATTTAGGATTCCCGAATTTGTAATTCGTAATTAATATGGCAAATAGTTATTTTAAATTTAAACAATTTACTATTTATCACGATAAGTGCGCTATGAAGGTAGGTACCGATGGCGTTTTACTCGGTGCCTGGTGCAATGCGAAAAATAAGTCAAAAATTCTAGATATTGGTGCCGGAACCGGACTAATTGCATTAATGATTGCTCAACGATGTAATTCTACTGTTGATGCTATTGAAATTGATAACTCTGCATATTTGCAAGCAAAAGATAATATAAATAGGAGTGCGTGGAGAGATAGAGTAAATGTAGAGAATATTTCATTTCAGAGTTTTTGTAAAACAAAAACAAAGAAATATAATATTATTGTTACAAATCCTCCATATTTTGTAAATTCATTATTGACTACTGATAATAATCGTGCTGTTGCTCGTCATGATATTAGTTTATCGCATACCGATATTATTGATGGAGTTGTTAGTTTGTTGTTGCCCGATGGAAGTTTTAATATTATTTTGCCATATACAGAGGGTAGTATATTTATTGCCGAAGCAGCTTTAAAAGGATTGTATTGTATTAGAAAAACAAATATATTGCCGGTGCCGAAAAGAAAACCAAAACGATTATTACTTGAGTTTAAGAAAAATAAAATGCCGCTTATTGAAGATTCTATTGTTATAGAAAATTTTAAGCGACATAATTATTCCGATGAATATAAGGAATTAACTAAAGATTTTTATTTATTCTTTTAATCTTTATAATTCTATTTCGTTCTCAATAAATTTAACTCCATATTCTTCTAATTCATTTAATACAGGTTCGTAAATATCTTTTTTAATTGGAACAACTACTCCGGTTGATTTTATTACACCTGTAAGCAAAAGTTTTGTTGCAATAGCTACCGGAGTGCCAACAGTAATTGCCATGGCTGTGTGAACTTTGTCTATACCTCTAACAACTAATGACGATGTAATTCGTTTCGATTTATCTCCAATAGTATAGTCAAATTGGTGTTGCATAACAATCATATCTTTATCGTTTTTGCCAAGTTCCCATTTTTCTACAAGTATTTTTTGTAAAATTTGAGCAGGACTAGCATCAACAACACCTGATTTAGTATCGTTAAATATACCTAACCATTCTAATTTGCTCATTACCTCAGAGCTGATATTAAGGTAAGCTTCGAGTTTCTCTTTTACCGATTTTGTTGGATGATAAGGTAAGAAAAGATTAATAAAATCTTTGTTACTTAGGTTTTCTGAATTGTTTAATTTATATGTGTCGTCGGTAGCTCCAAGTTGAACAAATATATTCCATGCTTCAGTATATCCGGGTCTTCGTAAAGTTCCTCTAAGAATTGTTGGAATATCACCTAATCCGTATGTGTCGATGTAACTGAGAGAATCTCTGTTTGGATACATTTCAAATTCTCCAACATCAAGAATACTCATTTTTTCGGTTCGAGTAAAGAGTTTAGTATATGGAAGAAATTTATATTGTCCATGTTCTTTATACATCGCTACCGATTGTCCGGCTAAAACAACGTTTCTAGGGTTCCATGTAAACTTATAGTTCCATGGGTTATTATCGTATTCAGGAGCAACCAAACCTCCGGTACTCGATTTGAATGTTGTTAATTTGCCATTTTCTTCTCGAATCTTGTCGATAACTCTCATAGCCGACATATGGTCGATCCCGGGATCAACACCAATTTCGTTAAGTAATAAGAGACCTTTCTCTTTAGCTTGTTTGTCAAGAGCTTTTATTTCTTTCGATACGTACGAAGCAGTAATCATATGTTTCCCGAATTTAACGCAATTCTCTGCAATAATATAATGCATTCTTGCCGGTAACATAGATATTACTACATCGGCTAGTTGAATCTCCGATTCGCATTGCTCTTGATCATTTACATTAAAAGTAAATGCCTCACCATTAGGATGATTTCCAATTTTTTTCTCGGCAACTTCTTTCGACATGTCGCCTACTTTTACTTTCCAGTTATAAATCTTAGAATTGTCAAGTAAATATTTTATTAGGCTGGAAGATGATAATCCTGCACCTAAGATTAATATTTTTTTCATATCAATAGAAATTAAATTTATTGTTTAAATAATTATTTGGCTAAAATAAAACTAATTTTTCTATTGAAAAATGGTATTTGACAGTAATTTTTATATTCTATAACAGAAGTTTGTACGATAAATGAATGTTGTTTTTTTGAGTATAATAAGGATCACTTTAAAAAGTTGTGGAAATAAATTTATTAAAATTTTATATTTGCTGT
>CAZDCZ010000064.1:0-15745 GCA_964504155.1 uncultured Bacteroidales bacterium
ATTGGGCTTTCAGCCCGGATTATAATGATTCTCCACAACTTTTTAAAGTGATCCGTTTTTTATAGATTAAAGATTAAAATCTTCTTCCAATAAATATAATATCATCAATTTGCTCTAAATCTCCTTTCCATTCAAAGAAAGATTTTTCTAATTCTTTCCCATGTTGTTTAATGTCTATATCTTGTATAGATTGTAGTAATGCGAGCATATTCTTTTTTCTGAATTTTTTATTGTCAGGACCACCAAATTGATCGGCATAACCATCAGAGAAAATATAAACTGTATCTCCTTTTTGTATCTTGAATTTATGATTCGTAAATTTTCTTTTTTCTTTAGATATGCTTCTGCCAATGGCAAAACGATTTGCTTTTGTTTCAATTATTTCTCCATTGCGAATAATAATTAATGGATTATATGCTCCTGCATATTCAAGAGTTTTGTTTTTCTTATCGTAACTAACAAGAGCAAGATCCATTCCGTCATTAATAATTCCGGCTTCCATATCATCTTTTTGATGTAAAGCATCTGAAATGCCGGCATTCAAATGATTAAGTATTTCTGCCGGTTCTAATATCTCATACTCTTTAACAATTTTTGTTAACATAGAATGTCCCATAATCGACAGAAATGCTCCGGGAACTCCGTGTCCCGTACAATCTACTGCAGCAAACATTTCCTTGTCTTTAAAGCTTTCCATCCAGTAAAAATCACCACTTACAATGTCTTTCGGACGGAAAAATACGAATGTATTTTCAAATGGAACATCTGGAGGTAGTATTGCCATTTGTATTCTTCGAGCATATTTTATACTTCCTAATATATCCGAATTCTTTTGCTCTAGTTCATTACTTTTTTTAACTACTTCGGCAGTACGCTCTTTAACTTTTTCTTCAAGTATCTTTTTCTCGCGAATAAGATTACGTTCTCGATTATTTATATAACTTATTATTGATATAATAATAATAGTTAATATAGATAAAATAAACCACCATCGTTTATAAAGAGGGGGTTTAATAACAAAACTATAACTTACAGGTTCGGTATTCCACTGCCCTGAACTGTTTTTTGCTTTTACCAGAAAAATATATTTGTTTGCCGATAACGACGAAAAATTAGCCATTGTTTGAGTTGTAACCGGTTGCCAATCTTTATCGGCACCTACTAATTTTGTTTGATACTTTACGGCATTAGGATTTTCAAGGCAAATGCTGTTATAGTTAAATATAATAGAATTTTCGGTATGTTTTAATTTGAGATTTTTGGTCATTAATCTATCTTCCATATTAACTCTGAAACGCGAAATGTTTGTAATAGGTTGTATAGTACTTGTTGTTTCGAATTCGGGCTGATATTTAATTACCCCATCTACCGTTCCAAACCAAATATGATTGTTTTGATCTTTGTAAGTCGCATTATCTAAGGCTTCTATGCCTGTAAATCCATTTTTTTGAGTATAAGTTGTTATTATACCATTGGGCGAAATTTTATTTAAACCTTTATTTGTCCCAATAAAGATATTATTATTATTATCAATATTTATCAAAGAAATTTGGTTCGATAAAAGTCCGTCTTTTATTTTATATTCTTTTAAAACTTTTGTTCTATCGTAGATTATTACTCCTTTTATACTTGTTCCAATAATAATATTGCCATTTTTATCTTCGTTTATACATTTGGGCGTTGAAACAGTATTTAAATCTATTTGTTTTATTATTGTATCTTTAATGTAACATAATCCTTTGTCTCTAGCTCCAACCCATAAGTTGTCTTCAGAATCAACAAATAATGAAGTAATGTCGTTTCCTGAAAGACCATCTGTTTGGCTAATACGTCCATATTCCATAGTATTAATATTGTAAAATATTAAGCCGTCAGCTGAACCAAGCCACAGAATGTTTTTCGAATCTATTACCAATGCATTTACTGTAGGTATTCTTCCAAAATATTGATTTATACGAGGATTATATATAAAACGTTTTTCAGATATGTCGTATTTTGTTACTCCATTATCACTTGTCCCAATCCAAATATTATTATTATTATCTTTTTTTAAAAACCGTATTTGATTTCCAATATAATTAGTATTTTGATTATAGTATGTGCATTTATTATCTAAATTTTTTGCCTTGGGATTATAAACCGTGATTCCCGAATTAGTCCCAAACCAGTAATTTCCATCTTTGTCTTTTTCGATAGCAAAAACCTGTGGGTTCGATAATCCATTTTCTTTAGTGAAATTAATAAATTTCTCTCCTTTGAAAATAGCTATTCCATGGCTATTTGTTCCAATAATAATATTTCCTTCTATATCTTCTTTAATGCATCTTATTTCTACATCTTTTAATCCATTTTTTTTATCAAAGTTTGTAATGTTATTATCAGAGAATTTTGAAATACCGCCGCCCCATGTTCCGGCATATATATTTCCTTGAGAATCTTCAGCAATAGTACTAATAAAGTTATTTGCTAAGCCATCACGTGAGTCATAAATAGATATCTTTTTACTTTTTGCATCATATTTATAAAGGCCTCCGTGATATGTTCCAAACCATATATTGCCTTTGTTATCTTCATGCATTGTTGTGATTTGAAAATATGTTGAGAGGTTTTTTAAGAAATAATTTTCAAATGTATTTTTGCTTTCATCGTATTTTTTAATTCCGGCAGCTGTTATCAAGAATATTGTATCGTTTTTAAATTTAGTGCTGGAAAAGATTATATCACTTAATTTTTTACCTTTATATTGTTCGTACGAGATTTTTGATATATTTCGTTCTTCGGGATTTTTAATAATAAATAATCCGTCTCCATGAGTTGTTATCCAAATTCTTCCTTTTTTATCTTCAATAAACGATGTAATATCGCCTTTTATAATATTTGATAATGGATGTACAAAATGTTGCTTATCAGAAACTATTGATATGCCTCCTCCGGTATGACCAAACCAGATTCTGTTTTTTGAGTCTTTAAATATCTTTCTTACAGCATTTTCTGCAAATCCATCAGATGTTGAATAATTTACAAACGACACACCATCAAATCGTGATGCTCCGCTTTTTGTTCCAATCCATAGATATCCGTGTTCGTCTTGTAGAACATCGTAAACTTTTGATTGCGATAGACCCTCATGAACACTATAATAATCGAAATAGTAATTCTGAGAATATGTTGTATTAATGTTTAATAATGTAATTAAACAAAAAAAAGTTATTCGCTTAATTAAGCGAATAACTTTTTTATTATTTGGGTATTTGGAATTTCTCATAAGGTAAATTTTATTATTTAGAAATAAAGAAGAAGGTTCCTCCTTCGTCTTCTAGTCCTGCTATTTTTCCGAATTGAGGTTTTTGTATCCCGCTTTTTGCAACTGCAATCGTAACTTTCGAAACAATATTTTCTATTGGAAGACAAGCATTCGGATTGTTTCTTAATGTGTTGGCAAAAGTTCGAGTAAATTGTGAATTATCAACAGCTAATTCATAACCTGCAGAAGAAAATACCTGAGATGATTTAAATTTTGTTGCTTCCCAATCTCCACAATCTCTGTCTTTTGGTATCGATCGCATGGCTTGGTAAAATGTTGGTCCCGATTCACAAGCATCTGTTATTATTAATGTATGTGTTATAAAATTAGAATATGATTGAAGCGACGATTTTAATGAGTTAATATTAAAATACGTGAATTCGTCATCTCTTTTTGCATTTGTAGGTATCCAATAACCAGTTTCGTTAATAAACTTTCCATGTCCGGCATACCAAACAAGTAATGAATTAACCTGATTGCTTCTAACAAGATCGCGAAGTTCGATAGAAAAGAATTTTTCCATCTCTATTTTTGTCATATCTTTTTTGTGAATAATATTATGAATCTTGTAATTAGAAAGAGCTGCTTTCATCATGCTTATATCTTTAATAGGACCATCAAGACTAGCAAAAGTTTCGTAATTTGAATTTTCAATAAATATTACCCATGTTTTTCCCATTGGGTTATCTTGTGATATTGCTAAAGCTTCTCTATTTATTTTGAATTCTTGTTTTGTAATATTGCCGTAAACATCTTCTGCTTTGATAATAAATTTATTCTTATTTGCGATATTAATAGTTGCAAAAAATTCGGGATTTTTTATGTCGCTAGGATAGCTAGCATTCATATTATCAATAGTTATATTTTTTATATAACTCTCGTCTTGAATTTTTCCTTCTATATATAACTTGTTATTTTCAATATCTAAGTATATCTCTCCCGACGAAGAAGCATAAGGAGCTAACAAACTTACTTTAGGAGCATTAATTTCTGTTTTGTTTAATTTGTATGTTGTTCCAAGAATATTATTATAGACATCTGCAATTGTAACAGCAATGTTGTTTTTATTTTCGACATTTATAGTTATTTCAAACTCGTTATTTTCCGAGTTTTCTTTAAAATTAACATCTTTCCCATTTATTCTTGCATATTTAATATTGCTTTCATCATTTATTTGTCCCTTAATAATGATTTTTTTTGCATCCTTAGTTATGTTTAAGATATTATTATTAACTTTTTGATTTAACAATACTAACTGTGGAATATTTGTTTCTCTATTTAATTCATATAATCGTTTGTTAACAAGAGCAAGTCTGTCATTGGCATCAGCATTATCGTTAGTAAACGAAATGTATTTTTTATAATCAGAAATAGCTTTTTTATATTGAGTAATTTCTTCGTTTGATTTTGCACGATAGAAATAAGCTAAAGCATTGTCGCTATCTAATGATAATACTTTACTAAAATCATTAATTGCGCTTTGATGTTGGTTGAATTCCTGATAGTATAATCCTCTGGTAAAATATGCTTTTTCGTTATTATTGTCGATAACTATAACTTTCGATAAATCGTCTATAGCTTTAGAGTAATCGAATTTTTCTTTATAAGCTCTGCTTCTAATCCAATATGCATCTTTGCATTTAGAGTCGATATTAATTGCTTTATTGCAAATATTAATAGATTGATCGAATTTGCTAGATTTGTATAAAATATCGGCTAAAGCAATATGCGATTTAATATCTTTATCACTTAGCTCAATAGCTTTTCTGAAATCATTTTCGGCTAAATTGTAAATTTTTAATTTGTCAGCAATATACCCATGCCAATAATAATTGTGTAATGTTTTGTTTAACTCCAGAAGATGATTGCTTTCAAGTAATGCCTTATTATATTTTTTAAGTTTAATGTACGACATCATTTTTAAATCGTAAGCTTTGTTCATTTCTTTATCAAGAGAAGTGGCCCCTGATAACATTTTAATAGCTTTTTCGTAATTTTCTAATTTGTAATATAACCTTCCGGCATTAAATAATATGTTCTCGTCTTTAGTATTTAGGGCAGAAGCTCTTTTGTAATCATCGGCAGCCTTTTCTAGCTCTTCTGATTTTTCATATGCTTTGGCTCTCGAAAGATAAGCGTTAACATATTCAGGTTTTTCTTTTATAAGTTTAGTAAATTGCAATATGGCATCTTGGTAATTCCCTGAGTCCATGAAATTTTTACCGGTATCGTATAGCTTAGGACTACATGCTATAATAGAAAGAAAAATAAAGCTTAGAGGAATGATTAATAAACTTGTTTTTAGTTTTATCGATTTCATCTTATTATGGGGTTTAATTAACTATTTATATACAGATTATTATAAGTGATGATTATCAAATTTACAAAAGCTTTTCAATAATACGAAATTAAATTATACCTTGTTGCATAATTTGTTATTATTAATCTTTATTTTTGATTATGAGCAATTTGCTGTTGCTTAATTGTTTTTCTTTTATAAAATTATTAGTAGAAAAAACAGGAGCTTTTATCCCTTCAATAATATTTTTTGTATTAATAAAAATGCGTGCTTCATCCCAATAATTATTTTCAATAAAATAAGAAAGGGTTTTTCCCCCTCCTTCAATAATAATAGATTGAATATTTCTTTTATATAAAATATTAAATAATTGTTTCCCAATATCATTAGAAAAGTTAACAAATTCAATGCCAATATTTTTTGATAATATTTTGTGTATTTCATTTTTTCTTGAATTGTCAGCAATTATTATTGTTGGTGCTTCTTTATTAAAGATATTAAGTTCCGATTTTAATTTTAATTCTTTATCAATAACAATTCGTAAGGGATTATTCCCTATCCAATTTCTAGCAGTTAAATTTGGGTTGTCTAATATTGCGGTATTTGTTCCAATTAGGATGCTTTGTTCTTCGGTTCTCCATTTATGAACCAATGTTTTTGCATATTCGTCTGTTAGCCATATTGGCTTTTGTCCATCGTTTGGTTTCCTTTTTATATCTATAAGCCCATCTGCTGATTGAGCCCACTTTAAAATTATATATGGTCTTTGTTTTTCCTGAAAAGTAAAAAACCGTTTATTAAGTTCCCGGCATTCGTTTTCAAGTACACCTGTTTTAACATTGCATCCTGCATTTTTTAATATTTCTATTCCTTTACCCGATACTTTTGATGAGGTGTCAATACTTCCTATTACAACATTGGGGATTTGTTTTGAAGCAATTAGATTTGCACATGGTGGAGTTTTTCCGTAGTGAGAGCATGGTTCTAAGTTAACATATATAGTAGATTGTTTAAGCAATTCTGTATTTACAACAGAATTTATAGCATTTACTTCTGCATGAGCTTCACCATATTTTTTATGATACCCTTCTCCAATTATTTGGTTCTTATATACAATTACAGAACCAACCATCGGATTAGGAGACGTATTACCTTGTCCTAATTGTGCTAGTTCCAAACATCTTTTCATATATTTGTTATCTATTTCCATCTTGTAATTCTTAATTTATTATGAACGAAAAGAATATCGAAATCAAAAATATAATAATTTTTATTAAAAATAAGCTAAAAGAAAAATATCCTCCGGAAGAAATTAATGGTTTTATAAATATAATATTTGAAGATTTATTAAATTTTTCAAATGTTGATATTCATATGAACCTAAATCAAAAGCTCGATAATAAAGTAATATATAAGCTCGAAAGAATAATAAACGAATTAATCCAAGAAAAACCTATACAGTATATTTT
The DNA here is from genome assembly GCA_964504155.1 of uncultured Bacteroidales bacterium. Taxonomy (GTDB): domain Bacteria; phylum Bacteroidota; class Bacteroidia; order Bacteroidales; family UBA12077; genus CAZDCZ01. The sequence goes on from CAZDCZ010000064.1 coordinate 7,073, forward strand.
GGGGAATGCTCATTTTTATGATTTAAAGCTTAAAGTATCACCAGATGTGTTAATTCCTCGACAAGAAACCGAAGAACTGGTAGATTGGATTATTACAACTAATAAAAATAGAAAGCCAAATATTTTAGATATTGGTACAGGAAGTGGATGTATTGCTATAACTCTTGCAAAAAATATTGTTGATTCTAAAGTTTCGGCTTTCGATATTTCGAAGAGAGCCTTAAAAATTGCCAAAGAAAATAGCATTATTAATGAAGTGAATGTTGATTTTTCGGAATATAATATTATTGAACAAAGTAATTGCATAAATTATAAATACGATATTATTGTTAGTAATCCTCCATATATTTGCGAGAAAGAAAGGAAATTAATGAATGAGAATGTTTTAGGAAACGAACCGGAATTGGCCTTGTTTGTTCCTAATAATGATCCCTTGATTTTTTATAGGAAAATTTTAGAATTTGCAAAAAATAGTCTTTCAGAAAAAGGGAAAGTATTTTTTGAAATAAATGAAGCTTATGGGATAGAAATGAAAAAATTAATGGGAGAAATGGGTTACGATGAAATAATATTGAAAAAAGATATTAATTCTAGAGACAGAATGATTTGTGGAACACTAAAAGCTAAAATCTAGTATGTTCAAAAAATATTTAAATAAAGAACAAGCATTAAAGAGACTTCAGAATTTGTGTTCTAAGTCGGAGAAAAGTAGAGCCGATATTGAAAAGAAATTATATCAGTGGGGGGTAAACAAGAGCGACATTGAATTTGTAATTAAAAGCTTAGAATCTGACAATTTTATTAACGATGTTCGATATGCAGAGATTTATGTACGAGAGAAATTGAACTTAAATAAGTGGGGACGAATTAAGATAAAATATATGTTAATTCAGAAAGGTATAAAAGAGAGTGTAATTAATAATGAATTAAATAAAATATCAGAAGAGAGATATAAGAATATATTAGAACAATTATTAATTAAAAAACACAAAAGCCTTATAAATATTGATATTGCTAAGCAAAAACAAAAATTATTATCATATGCATCGAGTCGAGGATTTGAAAGTGGCAAGGTATTTGATATTGTTGTGAAAATAATTGACAACAAAGAAAGTTGAGTAATTTTGTAGATAAAAAATAGAATTATATACAAGAATTACGTATTTTTACTATTCTGATAGTTAATAATATGATAATGATTAAGAAAATAACAATTTTATTTATCCTTGGAGTGATAATCTCAAGTTCGTGTTCATCAACGCAATTATCCGGAAAGAAAAGAAAACCTAAGTGGGTATCTCAACGTCCGGTAAATAACGAATATTATATTGGTGTTAGCATGGCAAAAAAATCAGGAACTGATGCCAATTATATCCAAATAGCAAAGAACAATGCTTTAAGCGATATTATTTCAGAGATATCTGTTACTCTGGCATCAAATTCGGAGCTTCACCAGTTCGAAGATAATGCAGGGTTCAAAGAGACCTACGAAGCTTATACAATAACAATTATTAAAGATGAGCTAGAAGCATACGAGTTAGTTGATACATGGGAAAATAAAGAAGAATATTGGGTGTATTATCGACTCTCGAAAGCAACATATAAAAAAATTAAGAGAGAAAAATTAGAGAGAGCAAAAAATTTATCAAAAGATTTTTTCGAAAAAGCACGCGAAGCTCAGAATAAGAACGATATTAATAATGCATTAATTTATTATATTAAAGCTTTCGATGCAATAAAAAATCATCTCGACGAAGACTTATCGGTTTTTACCCTTGACGGCAAAATTTTATTGGGTAATGAAATATATCAATCGATACAAACAATATTTAGTTCATTAGAAATTAAGGGCGAAAAAGATTTATATGAATTAAAAGCTTTGTCGGCGAATAAAGAATTAGTGAAAGCTAAAATATCATATAAAGGTGCTAGGCTTTCGAATATCCCAATTATATTCTCGTTCCCTGATTTAGGAATAAAAAATACAGAGAAAGCAGTATCGTTGAATGATGGAACTGTTGAGTGTTCAATAGCTAATATGGCACCAAAAGGAAGAACACAAATATTAAAAGCAGCTTTAGATATTGATGCTTATTTCGGAGAAAATACCAAAGACGATATACTTAAAGAGATGTTTGTTGTTAGAGGTTCAATGCCATATGGCAATTTAAATATAAAAGTTAAAGAGTTGTATGCTTTTGTAGAATCGGAAGAAATAAGTTTAGGAAGAATATCAAGCAGACAAAATATTACAAATGTTTTTAAAGAAGAACTGTCGAAAAATTTCTTTTCTTTTACTCAAGAAAGAGAAAAAGCCGATGTAATTATTAAAATAACATCAAATGCAGTAAAAGGTAATGATCTTGGTAAGCATAATCTTTTTACAGCTTTTATCGATTGTAATATCTCTATTCGAAATGCCAAAACAAATGCTGAAGTTTTTAGTGATGGATTTTCAAATCTTAAAGGAATGAAATCGGGAGGTTTCGAAAGAGCAGTTGAGAGTGCAACTTCTAAAGCAGAACAAAAAATTAGAAAGGAAATAATTCCGGAAATACGTAAAATAAATTTATAATAATATAATTTGAGTATTACTTTAAAACAAACAATTATGAAAACTAAAATTTACAAATCATTTGGATTATTATTAATGGGTGCATTAATATTTGGTACTACATTCACCGGATGTAAATCTAAAAAAGACATTGCTGTAGGTGGTGAAAAACTAATCGAAGTATATTGTTCGGGTCCGGATTACAGAAGCGACAAAAACTACTTTAGAGCAAACTCTATCGGAGAAAGCAGCGATCAGGTTGTTGCAAGAAAAAAAGCTTCAAGTAATGCAAAAGCCGACTTAGCAAGTTTAATTCAAACTGTAATTAAAGGAACTACTGACAATTATGTAAATTCAAGAGAATTTAATAATGTTGAAGAAGTAGAAGAAAGATTCGAGACATTAACCCGCGAAGTATTAAATCAACAGCTTAACAATATTAAAGTTATCTGCGAAAAGCAAACAATGACTAAGCAAGGTCGTTATAAAACATATCTTGCTATAGAAATGAGTGTTGATGCTTTAGAAGAAGCTCTACAAAATAAATTGTCGAAAGATAAGAGATTAAAAGTTGATTACGACTACGAAAAGTATAAAGAAACTTTCGAAAAAGAAATGGATAAGCTTGAAAGCGGATCTTATTAATCGAAAGAATCGACTAAAAAATATAAAAGGGCCATGTGCCCTTTTTTTTATGTTTGTTTATTAACTTTGTATTGTATATTTTTAGATATATTAAATTAATGAAACAATAAATATATTATGATAAGTATTGATCAGATTAAAGAAATAGAAAAGCGGACAGATGCGCTGAGGAGGTATCTTTGACATTGATAAAAAAATAATTCAAATAGAAGAGGAAGAAGAAAAAACTCAAGTGCCGGATTTCTGGAATAATTCACAAGAAGCAGAAAAACAATTAAAATATATTTCATCGATTAAAGTATGGACGAATACTTATAAGGAAATAAAAACTCAGATCGATGAGTTAAAAGTTTATATCGATTTTTACTCGGAAGGCGAAGGAGAAGAAAAAGATGTAGTTGAACTTTATGATAAGGTATTATCATTAATCGAAGATCTTGAGCTAAAAAATATGCTTAGAAACGAGGAAGACTCTTTTGGTGCATATTTGCAGATAAATCCCGGAGCAGGAGGAACAGAAAGTCACGATTGGGCAGAAATGCTTATGAGAATGTATATTCGATGGGGAGAAAGGAATAATTATAAAGTTAAAGAAGTTAATTATCAGGCAGGCGATGAGGCCGGAATAAATACGGTAACACTAGAATTTATTGGTGAGTATGCATATGGCTATCTTAAGTCGGAGAACGGAGTGCATCGTCTTGTGCGTCTTAGTCCTTTCGACTCAAATAACAGGCGTCATACATCATTTGCATCGGTATTTGTTTCCCCGGTAGTAGAAGACACAATAGAGATAGATGTTAATCCTGTAGATATCAGTTGGGATACATTCCGCTCGAGTGGAGCAGGAGGCCAACATGTAAATAAAGTTGAGACAGCTGTTCGGTTAAAACACGAACCAACAGGAATTGTTATTGAAAATCAGGAAACTCGTTCGCAATTTAAAAATAAAGAAAGTGCTATGAAAATGCTTCGTTCAAAATTGTACGAGCTTGAATTGCGTAAAAAGCTTGAAGCAAGAGCGAAAATTGAAGGAGAAAAAATGAAAATAGAATGGGGTTCTCAAATTCGCAATTATATATTACATCCATATAAATTAATTAAAGATGTACGAACAAATTACGAAGTAGGAAACGTGCAAGATGTTTTAGATGGGAATATAAGCGGCTTTATTAAAGCATATTTAATGGAATTTGGTAAAAATAGTTTTCTTATAAAACATTAAAAATCCAATGTTATTATAATATTGGATTTTTTTGTGCAATATAACATACTAATATTGTTGATGATGTATATATATTTTCATATATTGATGATTCAATTTGATAATAAATCACAGTGTTGTAATAATCTAAAAATCAGAGCGATATGAATACAAGGATTGAAAAAGACACAATGGGAAATGTTGAAGTTCCTGCAGAAAAATATTGGGGAGCTCAAACTCAACGATCTAAAAATAATTTCCAGATTGGTGATGGAACTATGCCAAATGAAATTATTAATGCTTTTGGATATCTGAAAAAAGCAGCAGCTATTACAAATCATAAACTCGGAGTATTGGACGAAGATAAAAAAGATTTAATAATTAAGGTATGCGACGAGATAATTGACGGTAAATTAAACGATGAGTTTCCTCTTGTTGTTTGGCAAACAGGTTCGGGAACTCAATCGAATATGAATGTTAACGAAGTTGTAGCAAATCGTGCACATGTAATAAAAGGAGGCAAATTAGGACAAGGAGAACGCTTTATTCATCCTAACGATCATGTTAACAAATCGCAGTCGTCAAACGACACTTTTCCTACAGCTATGCATATTGCAGGATTTAAAATTTTAGTAGAAAATACTATTCCTTCGATAGAAACATTACGCGAAGTACTTTATAAAAAAAGTCTTGAGTTTAAAGATATTGTTAAAACAGGAAGAACACACTTGATGGATGCTACACCTTTAACTTTAGGACAAGAATTTTCGGGATATGTTTCGCAACTCGATCATGCATTAAATGCTATTAATAATACACTAGCTCATTTGTCGGAGTTGGCTCTTGGCGGAACGGCTGTTGGAACCGGATTAAATACTCCTAAAGGATACGATGTTGAAGTGGCAAAAGAAATTGCCGGTCTTACAGGATTGCCTTTCGTTACAGCAGAAAACAAATACGAATCATTGGCTGCTCATGATGCTATTGTTGAATCTCATGGTGCTATAAAAACATTGGCAGTTAGTTTAATGAAAATTGCTAACGATATTAGAGTGTTAGGTTCAGGTCCTCGTTGTGGAATAGGCGAAATATCGTTGCCTGCAAACGAACCCGGTTCTTCAATTATGCCTGGTAAAGTTAATCCTACTCAAGCCGAAGCCTTAACTATGGTTTGTGCTCAGGTTATGGGTAACGATGTTACTATTAATTTTGCCGGAGCTACAGGACATTTTCAACTTAATGTATTTAAACCTGTTATGATTTATAATTTCTTGGAGTCGGCTAAATTGTTAGGTGATGCAGCTCTTTCGTTTTCAAAAAATTGTGTAGTTGGAATAGTCGCTAATAAAGAGAAAATAAAAATACATCTCGAAAATTCTTTAATGTTAGTTACTGCTTTAAACACTCATATTGGTTATGAAAAATCTGCCGAAATAGCAAAAAAAGCACATAAAGAAGGAAAAACATTGCGAGAAGCAGCTCTTGAAACAGGATACCTTAATGAGAAAGAATTTGATGAATGGGTAGATCCTACTAAAATGATTGGGACTATGGAATAATTCTTGTCTACTATAGAGAATGTGAAGTCAAGAAAATGGAGTTAATAGCTAAAACAAAAAATTAATCAAAATAATTACAAATAGCTATTTATAATAAAAGACTTGTGTGTTATATTAAATCGAATTCAGATTAATAATCTTTTTTAAAAAAGTATATTAATTTATATGTGTAATATTAATGATAGATTAATTAAAATTATATGAAAAAACTAATTTTTGTACTGCTTATTCTTCCGATTTTTGCTTTTTCGCAAGAAGAGAATAAAATTGTTTACGATGAAAATGCCGGAGAAGATATTATTTTAGGAGTATTTACTCAACAAGGTTTAACGAAAGAGCCATTTAGTGAGTGGTATACTCTCGAATATGATAATTATTCTGTTGATGAAAAAATATTGAAAGATTTGGATTTAGATAAATTCCAAAATTCTGTAATAAATATTATAATGGGTACTTGGTGTGGCGATAGTCAAAGAGAAATCCCTCGATTCTATAAAATACTCGAATATCTGAAATTCGATAAGCATAATATTAAATCTATTGCAGTTAATAGAATTAAGGAAGTGCCAGGGATGCAAATTTCCCGCTTGGGTATAGAGAAAGTTCCGACTTTTATATTTTATCTTGATAATATAGAAATAGGAAGAATTATTGAAAGTCCTGAGATTTCACTAGAAAAAGATATTGTAAAAATCTATTCAAACAAATAGTTTAATGGATATTTATTAAACTATTTGATTATATTTATAGACTTGTTATTTATTAAACTATTTTAGTTATGGAAGAACAAACAAAATTAAATACTGGTCAAGGTTTAGGTATTGCCGGTCTTGTATTGGGTATTATTGCTCTAATAATATCATTTATCCCATGTTTAGGCATTTATGCTTTAATACCGGGTATTATTGCAATTGTATTAAGTGTAGTTGGTTTATCATTTGCAAATAAGGCTAATGCTGCAAAAGGATTAATTATTGCAGCATTAATTATTTCTATTATAGGTACAGCTATTGCTGCTTGGCAATTTTATGCTTTTCGTAGTGCCGGAGATAAATTCGAACAATTTGGAAAAGAATTTTCTGATGAGTTTAAAAAAGGAATGAAAGAAAATATGGACGAAGCCGATTTCGACGAGCTTGAAGAAGCCATGGAAGCTTTAGAAGATAATGTGGGCGACGAGTTTGATAATTTATCTGACGAAGAAAAAGCAGGAAAAATTGGTACAGCTGCAGGAAAAGCTTTAAAAGAATTTACAAAAGAAGTTACTAAAGCAAAAGAAGAAATCGACAAAGAAGTTGCCGACGAAGACAATGAGGAAAAATAATAATGCTGGATATATTTCATATTAGAGCATATAAAATTATTAATAAAATTTTTGCCGGAATAATAATTGCAATATTATTATATTCCGGCATTTTTTCTGCACAAAAAAGTAATTATCCTATACCATCGGCTTGTACTTTAATTACCGGGCAGCCTTGTAAAAGCACCGGCTTATCAAGGGCTTTCTCGGAAATTGTTCGACTAAATTTCGATAGTGCAAGAAAGTACAATTCAGAAAGTATTTCAATTTTCTCTTTCTTTTTATTGCAGCTGTTTTTGCGAATTTTATCGACAATATTATTAAGCAAAAAGAAATTAAAGTTTAATCGATTATTATTATCCGATATTATTATATCTGTTCTGTTGTTTATGCTTTGTTTCAAAAAATTTCTTTTTTTCTGGCAATCCTAGTTTTTTATGTGTCTGTGTATAAAAGCTTAATCTTTAGTAACTTTATGTTTTCTTAGACGTAACTTAAGAAAAAGTGTAAAAGGAAAAGAAGAATAAATATTTCTCTTCTTGAAATGTTTATACAGGGATTAATTGAACAAACTGATTCAACTAAATTAATATGAAAAATGTATCACCAAACATCTTTGTTAAAGACATAAAGAAAACTATAGAATTTTATAAAATTCTCGGATTCGAAGTAATGGAAGCTGTTCCTGATAATGACAAACCAATTTTTGTTTTGATGACTTGCGGAAAAATAAATTTTATGTTTCAAGCTTTTAACAGTATTGGTAACGATTTGCAAATTGTTAGCAGACAAGACGGAGGCTCATTATTGCTATATATAAAATTGAATGGAATAAAGGATTTTTATCAAAGAATAAAAGATAAAGTAACAATTTATAAAGGGCTTGAAAAGACTTTCTATGGAGCAATTGAATTTTCAATTATCGACAATAACAATTATTTGCTGACTTTTGCCGAAGACGATAAATAAAGGTCTTGACTTATTGTATGTTGAGATTAGAAACAATAATATATGATACTCTCTTTTATGATATTTATGACTTAGTTATATTTACTTAAAAATTGCAAAAGATAAAAAGTAAAATATTTAGTATTTGTATTCTATTATTTGTGATTTTGTATTCAATTACTTCTCTTAAAGCAAATAATAATGTTTTAGATTCTGACAGTACTTCTTCTTCTAATAAAAAGATTTATTTCACACTTAAATACGGACAAGGAGGATTCAGCGATTCACGATCACCATTAAATAAATTGGGAGGTGGACAACTGGCTATTTGTGTTCAACATAAAGATTATCCGATAGCAATATCATTATCGACAGAATATTATACAAATAGTGCTGACCCGACAAATCCATACGAGATATATGATATGAATGGTGCCAATATTTTTTATTCGAGATATTT
>CAZDCZ010000064.1:15845-17532 GCA_964504155.1 uncultured Bacteroidales bacterium
AAAAAACCGATTTAGTAGATTTTAGTGAGCATATCCTTTTAATTGGAATTACATTTAATTTTAAATTGTAGAACCATTATGTACAATAAGTAGTATTAACCTTCTATGTTGTAATCCAAATTTTATTTAAGTTCTTTATTAATAATCAAACAATTAGTTTAAGTATTTGGTATTGATATAATATCTGCTTTATGAACAAATAATTGTGTTAATACTACATTATAGAACAAGTTGATAACTGTGCCTGTTTGATAATTATAGGAAAAAAGCTTAACTTGCTCTGAACTTAAAATGAAATAGTAAAACTCCGATTATCTAAATCGCAGAGTGTACAAACAGAAAGGAATATATTATGTCAGAATTTATTAATAACAATGAAAAAAGAGTAGAAGAATTACTTGCATTTTCTCTTGGAATGATGAATGGAGAAGATGGAAAGATGCTTCTTGAAAAGTATAAGGAAGCAATAGAACATGTTACACCTCACGATATGTTAAATCTTGAAGATAAACAGATGCAAATGGGTGTTAAACCAAAAGCTATTAAGAAAGATGTTGATAAAGTGATAAATGTCTTTTTTAATAAACTTAAAGAATATAGTTGGGAAAAACCGAAAGAAGGAACTTTCCTTTATTACCTGATGTTAGAAAACAGGGCTTATGAGTTTAAATTGAATGAAGTTAAGAAAATAATAAAAAGTTATAAAGGTCGTGAAGTATCAGATTTTAGTCAATTAAAAAATGATTTACTTAATCGGTTTGAAGAATTTTTAAAGTTTGAATCTCATTATGTTAAAAAAGAAAATATTCTTTTCCCTTTCCTCGAAAAGAAATGGAGCACTTATCGTCCAATAACTGTTATGTGGTCTTTACATGATGATATTCGTAAATTATTAAAACAAATAATTATTACTCTTAAATCAGATACATCATCGTGGAAAGGTCTTAATAAGGAGATTGGAGCTTATTATTCATTGGTATTTGGAATGATACAAAAAGAAGACTTGATAATATATCCTGTTGCTTCCGAGACTGTTACAGATAAGGAATGGGGTGAAATGCATAATCAAAGTTTCGAATATCCTTTTCCATTTATAGAAGAGCCGGCTAAACCTAAAACCATAAAAGAGCAGAGCTTTAAAAAACAAACAGAGATTTCAGAAATTGATGGCGATTTAAAATTAAAATCAGAAACAGGAGAACTCAGTCTTGACCAAATATTGCTATTGTTAAATAATTTGCCGGTAGATATTACATTTGTTGATGAAAACGACAGAGTGAAATTTTTCTCAAGACCTAAAGAACGATTTTTCCCACGTTCACCTGCAATAATCGGACGTGCAGTTCAAAATTGTCATCCACCCGAGAGTGTGCATATTGTTGAGAAAATTGTAGCTGCCTTTAAAAACGGAGAAAAAGATAATGCAAAGTTTTGGCTAGAGTTGAAAGGTAAATTTATTCTAATCCAATATTTTGCTCTTAGAAATGATAAAAACGAATATAAAGGAGTTATAGAAGTAAGTCAGGATGTTACAGAAATTAGAGCTCTTAAAGGAGAGCAAAGATTATTAGATTGGCTTTAGAAAAATTGTTAATAGTTTAATTAACAAAGCATTATTGTGTGTTTTAGTATAACAATTTTAAAAGCTTTGGAAAATATTAATTCGTGGTAACTTTATATTTTAGTT
>CAZDCZ010000065.1:0-17173 GCA_964504155.1 uncultured Bacteroidales bacterium
CTTATATGATAATTTTCATGAACTTGTTTTTCAAGTATATTTTAAACAATTTACTATAATATTATGTAAGTATAATTATATCTTTGTATTGTTGATTTAATAATAGATTTATTGTTAACTATGAAAAAAGAAGTAGATTTTTTAGTTATTGGATCTGGTATTGCAGGGCTTAGTTTTGCCCTTAAAGTTGCAGATAATAGAAAAGTATTGCTTATTAGTAAAACAGAATTACTCGAAGCAAATACCAAATATGCTCAAGGAGGAATTGCTTCTGTAACATATAGTCCCGATAGTTTTGAAAAACATATTAACGATACAATAATTTGTGGTGATGGCTTATGTAATCGCGAAGTTGTTGAAATGGTAATTACTGAAGGTCCCAAACAAATAGAACAACTGGTAAAATGGAATGTAAACTTCGATAAAAACAGTAATGGTAAATACAATTTGGGAAAAGAAGGAGGGCATTCCGACGTACGGGTTTTGCATCATAAAGACAATACGGGAGAAGAAATTCAAAGTACTTTGGTAAAAAGGGTTCGTGAACATAAAAATATTGAAATTCTAGAGAATCATTTTGCAGTAGACTTAATTACTCAGCACCATTTGGGGGAATTAATAAAACGAAGCAATAAGGATATTGAGTGTTATGGAGCGTATATTTTAGATCTTGAAACCAATAAGGTAGATACAGTGCTTGCCAAAGTTACAATGTTAACCACGGGAGGTACAGGAAATTTATACGAAACAACAACAAATCCACCAATAGCTACAGGTGATGGTGTTGCTATGGCTTATCGTGCAAAAGCTTTAATAGAGAATATGCAATTTATACAATTTCATCCTACAGCATTATATAACCCCGGAGAGAAACCTTCATTTTTAATTACTGAAGCTTTACGTGGTTTTGGAGCAATATTAAAGACTATTGCAGGTGAAGAATTTATGAAAAAATACGATAAGAGAGAAAGTTTAGCTCCTCGAGATATTGTTGCCAGAGCAATAGATAAAGAAATGAAAATGAGTGGCGACGACCATGTTGTATTAGATTGTAAGCATCTTGATAGTAATGGTTTAAAAAGTCATTTTCCCAATATTTATAAAAAGTGTCTTAGTTTAAATATCGATATTACTAAAGATTATATTCCTGTAATTCCTGCTGCTCATTATTCGTGCGGAGGAGTTAAAGTTGATACTGATGGAAGAAGCACAATTAATCGTCTGTATGCTGCAGGAGAAGTTACATCTACCGGATTACACGGAGCAAATCGATTAGCATCAAATTCCTTAACTGAGGCTATAGTTTATGCAGATAGAGCTGCAAACGATTCTTTAAAAAGAATAGATAAAATAGAGATATTAGATAATATCCCTAAATGGGATACTCACGGAACAACATATCCCGAAGAAATGATTATGATAACTCAGAACCATAAAGAAGTGCAAATGATAATGAGTAATTATGTAGGTATTGTTCGTTCCGATTTGCGATTGGCAAGAGCCTTAAAACGATTAGAAGTTATTTATTCAGAAACCGAAAAATTATTTGAGAAATCTATTCTTTCGAAGAAATTGTGTGAACTTCGAAATTTAATTAATGTGGGATATTTAATAATAAAAATGGCAAAAGGTTTACAAGAAAGTAGAGGTTTACATTATACCATTGATTATCCTCATAAAAGAGAAGTTTCTGAATTTTAAAATATATAATCAATAAATATTATTTATTATCTTTAATATTATTACAAAACACCTTATTGTACAATAAGGTGTTTTGTGCTTAATGGTGTAAAAAATTAATATCTAAAATACGAATAGTTGTTATTTTCGTCCGAACCATCGATATTTGCATATTCAATAGCAATATTATCGATAATTTCATATAATTCATTAATATCGAGAGTTGTAACAAGTTTCATTCTTGTTTCTTTAAAATGCGGCAGTCCTTTAAAATAATTCGATAAATGACGTCTCATCTCATATATACCACGAGGTTCGCCTTTCCATTCATGCGATTTTTGAAGATGCAGTTTTGCTAACTCAACTTTATCTTTAATACTAAGGGGATTCATTATTTTTCCTGTTTGCAGATATTCTTTAATCTCTTTGAATATCCATGGTCTGCCAACACTTGCTCGGCCAATCATAATTCCATCAACACCATATTTCTCGAAAGCATTTTTTGCCGATTCGGCACTATCTATATCTCCGTTTCCGATAATCGGAATCTTCATACGTTGATTGTTCTTAACATCTCCAATTAATGTCCAATCCGATTTACCTTTGTACATTTGCATTCTTGTGCGACCATGAATAGCGAGCATTTCTATTCCAACATCTTGTAGTCGTTCTGCAACTTCAATTATTGGTTTGTCGTTTTCGTCCCAACCAAGCCTTGTTTTTACTGTTATCGGGATGTTTGTAGCCTTTACAATTGCTTCTGTCATCTTAATCATCAAAGGAATATCTTTGAGTAATCCTGCTCCGGCACCTCGAGTAGCAATTTTTTTTACCGGACAACCAAAATTCAAATCAATAAAATCGGGCATAGCCTCTTCTGCAAGTTTTGCTGCTTCTACCATCGAATCTATTTGATGACCATATAATTGAATTGCAACAGGGCGTTCGTAATCGAAAACTTGTAGTTTTTTTCTGCTTTTTTTACAGTCTCTTATCAAACCTTCCGATGCAACAAATTCAGTGTAAACTACATCTGCTCCAAAATGTTTGCACATGTATCTGAAGGATGGGTCTGTAACATCTTCCATAGGAGCTAAAAATAGTGGCTTATCTCCGAATTCTATGTTTTTTATTTTTACCAATTGAAAATATATGTTAATTTTAAGCACAAAATTATTAAAAATTGAACAGATAAATTATTTATTATGATAAAAAATATACTTGCTGATTCTCATCCTTCGATAAAATTTATTATTGCAGTTTTTATTATGCTTACAATTTTTTTAGTATCTATTATAATAGGCGCTTTTGTTTCTATTCCTGTTTTTAATATAAGTTTAAGCAATATTCAGGAAGTTTTAAATAATCCGTTAAATCCGGATAATATAAATGTTTTGAAATTTTTTCAAATAATACAGACTATTGGATTATTTGTAATACCTCCATTTTTAATAGTTTATATAATCGATGATACAAGTAGTATTAAATATCTTCAGTTAAAAAATAGAGTTTCTGTAAAATCAATATTGCTAGTTATTCTCATAATGGCAGCAGCATTGCCAATAATTAATTTTTTGGCGAAGATAAATTCCGAAATGAAACTGCCCGATGTTCTATCAGGACTTGAACAAAATATGAAAAATAGCGAATTGTCTGCACAGAAATTAATAGAAGCATTTTTAAATGTAAAAACGACAGGAGGTTTGTTCTTTAATATATTTATGATAGCTGTTTTGCCTGCAATTGGTGAAGAATTAGTTTTTCGTGGTGTTATGCAGAAAATATTTACCGAATGGACAAAAAATATACACTGGGGTATTATTATATCTGCATTCTTTTTTAGTTTTATTCATTTTCAATTTTATGGATTTATTCCAAGAATGATGATGGGAGTCTTATTTGGATATTTGCTTGTTTGGAGCGGCTCAATATGCTTACCGATTATTGCTCATTTTATTAATAATAGTATTGCTGTTGTTTTCTATTATTATTATGGAGATAAAATGACAGAACAAATAGATAATCTTGGAGCTACAGAAGGTTCGTTTATATATTTATTTTTAAGTATAATATGCTTATCGATATTCCTTTACGGATTATATAGAATTAATAAAAAACAAGTACCGGAGAAAATCTAAGGATTAAATAGTTTGTTGAAAGTCGTCTTTAAATAATTGAATTCTGCCAAGTTCGTTTTTTCTGTAAACATAAGTAATTCCGTATTTTTGAGCTTCTATTCGTTTCTTTTCTTCAGAAAGATTATTAAAGAACGATTCAACATCATTCCAGATGTGTAAAATTATTTCGTCTGCATTTTTTCTTAACGATGCAATATTTTGTAATGTGCGAGTATGATTTTTTTGTAAGGTTTTTTGAAAATTATATGCTTCTATGAAATTATCGTAATGTACTTTTACAATTGCAATTGTTGGATTTGTTATAGGGTTGTGTCCTTCAATTTTTCTTTTTCTTTCTCCTTTTATTATATTTTCGCCCCAATGAATGATGTCGTTTTCTGTATTTAACGATGGGATTTTTTTATTGTTGACAGGTAATTTATAATAGTTCTTAATATTTTCATGAAGTTCTCCCCGAATAATTCCCATATTTATTACCTGAATAAAATGAGAGATGTAAATTTTTGCTTTCTTCAGTTTCTTTAGATATTCTTTATTATTCTTAATTTGAACGTTAAAAGTAGTTTTGTTTTCGATTAATGATTTTTGCCATAAGGGAAGAAAAGATTGCACTTTTTGATAAGAACTTTGAGAGAATGCTAAATTAAAAGGTGGTATATCTTGCCCTTTTTTTAAAGCTGTTTCTAATGCTTTTAATCTTGAACTATCGGTATTTGGCAGCCTTCTGTATGGCATAGAACGTTATGTTTTATTTAATATGTTGTATGTAAAGCTATTATGTCTATGCGAATATATAAAAAAATATAGAAAAAACAAGCGTGTTCGCAGATAATTATTTTTTTATTGTGTGATTATAAGAATTTTAAATATGTGTTTATTTCATATTGTAAAATCTGGGTTAAGATTCTCTATGTAGCAGCTTATTAAAACTATAATAAATTATGTGTAATTAAATTTTGTAATTAGTTCTACTTTGACAAATTATGCTTTAACACAAAATCAACCTGTTTTTACCCTTGCTCCCTAAAGGGAACAGATTGATTTTTTAGCTTTCGCCCTTTAGGGTTAGGGGCAAAAAACTGAAAAATCTTAATTCTGTTTAATCTGTCAAAGTAGAATTAGAATTAGAATACGATTAATTTATTGTCTGTTTTTTTAAAAGTTAGAGATTAAACGAAATTAATTTATTTCCATCAAAGTGTAGAATTGTTTATTTTTCGATAATTAGAAATAACAAAACTTATTGCTTTTTGTTTATTTAAGAAATGATAAGTAAATTTAGACTTTTAAAAAAATAGTAATTAAAAATTATATAATATGTTTAAAAAAGATATTTATGTGTCGAGAAGACAAAGACTAAGAAATCAGATGAATGGTGGTTTAGTTTTGTTTTTAGGAAACGAAGAATCATCAATGAATTACCCCGATAATACTTTTCATTATCGTCAGGATAGTAGTTTCTTATATTTTTTTGGTATCGATTTACCCGGTATGGCAGGTGTTATTGATTTGGATAATGGAAAGGACTATATCTATGGTAACGATTATACTATGGATGATATTATCTGGATGGGTCCTCAGCCTTCAGTTAAGGAGCAGGCATCAAATGTTGGAGTAGAAAATACTGTTTCTTTAAATGAGTTATCTACAGTTTTGCAAGATGCTAAAGCTAAAGGGAGAAAAATACACAAATTGCCTTTTTATAGAGGAGAAACAAAAATACAATTCTCTGATTTATTAAATATTCATCATTCAAAGACCAACGATTATGTATCGAAAGAATTAATAAAAGCTGTTGTTAATCTAAGAAGCATAAAAGATAGCTACGAAGTTGAAGAGTTAATTAAAGCCGCTGCAATTGGATATGAGATGCATACTACAGCTATGAAAATGGCGAAACCCGGTGTTTATGAAAAAGAAATCGCAGGATTTATCGAAGGAATCGCATTATCGCATGGTTCAATGTTGTCGTTCCCTGTAATTCTTACTCAACATGGAGAGACTTTACATAATCATTATCATGGTAACATGCTCGAAAAAGGGAAATTAATGCTAACTGATGCCGGGGCCGAAACAATGATGCATTATGCCAGCGATAATACTCGAACAGTTCCTGTTGGTGGCAAATTCTCATCAAAACAAAAAGATATTTACAATATTGTTCTTGATGCTAATAATCATTCTACAAATATTACTAAACCCGGCATTCCTTATTTTGATGTTCATATGGATGCTGCTACAAGAATTGCTGTTGGATTAAAAAATCTTGGTATTATGAAAGGCGATCCTGAAGAAGCTGCCAGAGTTGGAGCTTATGCATTATTTATGCCTCATGGATTAGGACATATGATGGGAATGGATGTTCATGATATGGAAAATTTTGGAGAAGATTATGTTGGATACGACGAAGAAATTAAACGTTCGAATATATTTGGAATTAGTGGCTTACGACTTGGTAGAAAATTACAGCCGGGATTTGTATTAACAAACGAACCCGGAATTTATTTTATTCCTGCTTTAATAGATAAATGGAGAAGCGAGAAGAAATTTACCGATTTTATTAATTACGATAAGGTTGAAGAATATAAAGATTTTGGTGGTATTCGTCTCGAAGATGATATATTGCTTACCGAAACCGGACATCAATTAATTGGAAAAAGAATTCCTATTACTGTTGACGAAGTAGAAGATATTATGAAATAGTAATAACTTAGATTAATATTTTGTTAAAAGAAACCGCCAGAAATTTAATTTTCTGGCGGTTTCTTTTTTTGAGTTTTCTTGATGAACTTATCGAACTCAGGTTATTAATTATTCGCTTTCCGAAAACGAAGCACTTAAATATTCGCGATTTAATCGGGCAATATTTTCAATAGATATCCCTTTTGGACATTCAGCTTCGCAAGCTCCGGTGTTTGAACAGCTTCCAAAACCTAGCTCGTCCATTTTAGCAACCATGTTCAATGCTCGTCGTTTAGCTTCTACTTTTCCTTGAGGCAATAAAGCAAATTGCGATACTTTTGCAGCAACAAATAAAGTAGCCGATGCATTTTTACATGCTGCAACACAAGCTCCGCAGCCAATACAAGCCGAAGAATCGAATGCTTTATCGGCATTTATTTTATTTATCGGCATTGAATTCCCATCGGGAGCAGCTCCTGTATCAACAGAAACAAAACCTCCTGCTTCCATAATTTTATCGAAAGCATTACGATCTAGAATTAAATCTTTTAGAACGGGGAAAGCTTTCGAGCGCCATGGTTCAACAATAATAGTATCGCCATCTTTAAAAGCTCTCATATGTAATTGGCATGTTGCAATTTCTTCTCCCGGGCCGTGAGGACGACCATTAATGAATAATCCGCAACTGCCACATATTCCTTCACGACAGTCGTGCTCATATGCAACCGGGTCTTTCCCATCTAAAATTAACTTTTTATTAAGTGCATCTAACATTTCTAGAAACGACATCTCAGTTTGAACATCATTTAAAGAGTATTTTACAAATTTGCCTTTGGCTTTAGCATTTGCCTGACGCCATATTTTAAGTTTTATATTCATTAGTTTAGTATTTTAGTTTTTAAAAGTTAAAAGATTTATTAATTTATTTATAGCTTCTAACTTTTACTTCAACAAAATCAAATTTTAATTCTTCTTTATGTAATTTTGGTGCTTTGTCGTTGCCAAGGTATTCCCAAGCCGAAACATAAGAATAATCTTTGTCATTTCTTTGAGCTTCGCCATCTGCCGATTGGCTTTCTTCTCTAAAATGTGCTCCACATGACTCGTTTCTGCTTAAAGCATCGGTTATCATTAATTTCCCGAGTTCGAAGAAATCTGCAATACGCGAAGCTTTTTCTAGTTCCTGATTTATCTCGTCTAACTTTCCAGGTATTTTTACATCCGACCAAAACTCTTTCTCTAATTCACTTATTAATTTATGGGCTTTAGTTAAATCTTCTTTATTTCTGGTCATTCCGACATAATTCCACATAATATTTCCTAATTTTTTATGGAATGATGAAATAGTTTGATTTCCATTAATGCTTAATAATTTCTCTAATTTTTCTTTAGAACTTTTAACTGCTTCTGTAAATTCAGGAGCATCTGTCGAAGGTACTTTAATTTTTATTTGGTCAGAAAGATAATTTGTTATTGTGTATGGTAAGATAAAATATCCATCACCGGCACCTTGCATTAACGAACTGGCACCAAGCCTGTTTGCCCCATGATCTGAAAAGTTTGCTTCTCCAATTGCAAAAAGACCGGGTATTGTTGTCATTAAATCGTAATCTACCCAAAGTCCTCCCATAGTATAATGTCCGGCAGGATATATACGCATTGGGGTTTCGTATGGACTGTCTCCTGTAATTTTTTCGTATAAATCAAAAAGATTTCCGTACTTTCCGCCAATAACTTTTTTCCCTTGTTTGGCAATTGCATTTTTAAAATCGAGAAAAACGGCCATTCCTGTTTTTCCTACTCCGTATCCTGCATCGCATCTTTCTTTCGCTGCACGTGAAGCAACATCACGAGGAACAAGATTCCCAAATGCAGGATATCGTCTTTCAAGGTAATAATCTCTTTCTTCTTCAGGAATATCTTTTGCTTTTCTGTCGTCATCTTTCGCTTTTGGAACCCAAATTCTTCCATCATTACGGAGGGATTCCGACATAAGAGTTAATTTCGATTGGTAATCGTTAAGAACAGGGATACAGGTTGGGTGTATTTGAACAAAACTTGGATTTCCAAAGAAAGCACCTTTTTTATAAGCCGACCATGCTGCAGATCCATTTGAATTAACAGCTAAAGTCGAGAGATAATAAATTGTGCCATAACCTCCTGTCGCTAATACCACAGCGTGAGCTGCATGTTTTTCTATTTCGCCTGTTACAAGATTTCTCGTAATAATTCCTCTTGCTCTGCCATCGATTACTACTAAATCGAGCATTTGCCGACGATGATACATTTTTATTTTCCCTTTGGCTATTTGACGTTTAAGCGACGAATAACCACCAAGTAGAACTTGTTGTCCGGTTTGTCCTTGGGCGTAAAATGTTCTTGATACTTGAACGCCGCCAAAAGAACGATTTGATAAATTTCCTCCGTATTCACGAGCAAAAGGAACTCCTTGTGCAGTTAATTGATCTATTATGGCATTACTTACCTCAGCTGCACGATATACATTCCCTTCTCGTGCACGGTAGTCTCCTCCTTTAATCATATCGTAAAATAAACGATAAACACTATCGCCATCGTTTTTGTAATTTTTTGCTGCATTAATTCCTCCCTGAGCAGCTACAGAGTGCGCCCTACGAGAAGAGTCTTGAAAACAAAAGGATTTTACATTGTAACCTAATTCTGCTAAAGAACCTGCTGCGGGAGCACCGGATATTCCTGTCCCAACAACTATGATGTCTAGTTTTTTCTTGTTGGCAGGATTTACTAGTTTCATATCTTGTTTATATTTTGTCCATTTTTCCGATAATGGACCATCTGGTATTTTTGCATCTAATTTATTCATAATGTATGTGTTACATTTTGGGATTTAGTCGAATTGTTATAATAAATTGTAAGTTGCATAGAAATAAATTGGGATAATTGCGAATCCTACACCAATTATTATTGCAAAAATATTAGCAATAATTTTTAGACGTTTTAGCCATTTGTCGTTGTTAAATCCTATAGTTTGAAATGCCGACCAAAAACCATGACTTAAATGGAAACCTAACAATATTGCTCCAAGAACGTATAGTATATCATACCATAAATAGTTAATAAATAAACTACTTATCATTGCATAAATATTGTGAAATTCGGTACCATCGTAAATAATTGTATCTACGGTGCCGAATTTTATTTTCCAGAAGAAGTTTGCTAAATGAATGACCAAAAAGATAAGAATCAAACTCCCTAAAATATACATGTTTCTTGATGCCAGACTAGAACTTTGTTGGCGATCTATTACCTTATATTTTATTGGTCGTGCAAATTGATTTTTTAATGTAATAAACGAGGCATAAAAAATATGTAAAATGAATCCTAGAGCTAATATTGGTTCTATTATTTTCATTATCGGATTAGAACCCATAAAAGCGGCAGTTCTGTTAAATAATTCTCCATCACCAAATAGTAAAAAAGAATTAGCAGTTAGATGAACTATTAGAAAAAGCATGAGAAAAACTCCTGTAATACTCATAAAGAATTTTTGCCCAATAGCTGAAGTGAAAAATTTGCTCATAAGACTTTTGGTTTATAAAAATATTTAATTTATAGGATTTTAATAAAAAATATATTTGTAATTTATTTGAATATTTTTTAATTAATTTGTAAAAATGTTTTATAAAATGAAAATATTTATTTTAATTAATTTGATTTAGTAATTGCATATATACAAATATATTTGTTTAGATATGTATTGTCAATGTTACAAAACAGAAAATGTTATTTATAATAATTCTAAGTAGAATTATAAAAGCTAGAAAACATCAAATAATGATTGTGAAAAATAAGTATATAATATGAAATATAAAAAAATAAGTAATAAATTATTCATAAAGAATAGGAGTAAATTAAATAAAAAAATAAAGGATAAGTCTTTTATAGTGCTGTATTCTAATAATAAAATGTATAGAAATGGAGACCAGTATTTTGATTTTCGGCAAAATTCTGATTTTTTTTATTTTTCCGGAATCGATCAAGAAAAATCTGTGCTTTTATTATTTCCCGATCATGAAAATGAAGAATTACGAGAAATACTTTTTATTATAGAGACAAACGAAAAAATAAAAATTTGGGAAGGTAATAAATATACAAAAGAAGAAGCAAAAGAAATTTCAGGAATTGAAAATGTTAAATGGATAGATGAGTTCGATGATTTATTGAAAAACTTGATTAGAGATGCCGAAAATGTATATTTTAATGATTTTACAGATATTGGAAGCGAATGCGATATGCGAAATGATAATCTATGTAATATTATTAATAGTGTTAATACTGATTGTAATATTGAAAAATTATCCCCGATAATTAAATGTTTACGAGTAAAAAAAGAACCCGAAGAAATTAAATTAATGCAGAAAGCATGTGATATTACTGATAAGGCTTTTAGTCGTGTATTATCGATTGTTAAACCCGGAGTACACGAATATGAAGTTGAAGCAGAAATATTTTCTGAGTTTATTAGAAATAGAGCTAGTGGAAGTGCATATAAAAGTATTGTAGCATCGGGAGAGAATGCTTGTGTTTTGCATTATGTCGAAAATAGTAGTATTTGTAATAAGGGCGAGTTGTTATTAATGGATTTTGGTGCAGAATATGCCAATTATGCTGCCGATTGTTCTAGAACAATACCTGTGTCGGGAAAATTTTCGAAACGACAAAGAGAATGCTACGAGTCTGTACTTCGTGTTATGAAAGAAGCAATAAAACTAATGGTTCCGGGATCAAGTATTTTGGAAATACATAAAGAAACATGTAAATTATTGCAAGAAGAACATATAAAACTTGGTTTATATACAGAAACGGATTTGAAAAATCAGGATATAGAGAAGCCTTTATGGAAAAAGTATTACCCACATGGAACATCTCATTTTATTGGTCTAGATGTGCATGATGTTGGCGATAAAACTACAGTTTTAGAAGAAGGAATGGTATTGTCGTGTGAACCCGGATTGTATATTCCCGAAGAAAATATCGGAATAAGAATTGAAGACGATATTGTTGTTGCTGAAACTCCTATAAATCTATTGCAAAATGTACCTAAAGAAGTATTTGAAATAGAAAATTTAATGAATGGAAAAATCAATAAACTATAAAGGAAATAGAATTGTCTTTTCAGATATTGGAACAGGTAAGACTATTGTTTTTCTTCATGGATATCTTGAATCGAAAGAAATATGGGATGGATTTGCAGAGAGATTTTCTTTGCAGAATAGGGTTGTTTGTATAGATATTCCCGGACATGGAAAATCTGATGCTAATAGTTCGATTATTACTGTTGAATTTATGGCTCAAACAGTTAATGCTATATTAGAATTATTAGAAATACAAAAATGTATTTTAATAGGACATTCTATGGGAGGGTATGCTACATTGGCATTTCTTGACCTTTTTCCGGAGAAACTTGAGAGTTTTTGTCTGTTTCATTCACATCCATATAAAGATTCGGAGCTAATTATTAATAAACGAATTCGAGAGATAGAACTTGTTAAAAACGGGAAAAAAGATATTATAGCGTCAACATCTATTCCAAATGCTTTTGCAAATAATAATATAGACAGATTTGCCGCAAGTATAGAATTAGCTAAAAATATTGCTGCAAGAACAGATACAAAGGGTATTATTGCTTGTTTAAAGGGAATGATTGAACGTAAAGACAGATCATATTTATTAAAAAATACATTAATCCCATATCTTGTTATTGCAGGAAAATTCGATAATTATATTTCATACGAATATGTAGTTAAGAAAATGTTGTTATCGGAACATTCAAGTTTAAATAGTTTAAATCATTCAGGACATATGGGATTTATTGAAGAACCCGATAAGTCCGAATTGATAATAAAAAAGTTATTGGTATAATAAAAAATGGGAGCGTTTTTAACGTTCCCATTTAATTTGTATAATAGAATCTTCTATTTATTTTAAAGAGAATCTTTTAAAAGCTGTTACAGTAAGATCTTTATCTGCAGATTGCAAATATTGTTTAACTGTCATCTTATTGTCTTTAATAAAAGTCTGATTTATTAAAGTGTTTTCTTTATAGTACTTGCCTAATTTACCCATAGCAATTTTTTCTATAAGGTTTTCAGGTTTTCCTTCAGCTAATGCTTGTTTTTTGCCAATTTCTAATTCAGTATCAATAACCTTTTGAGGAACATCGTCTTTATCAAGAGAAATGGGATTCATTGCAGCAACTTGCATTGCAACATCTTTCCCAATTTGTTCATCAACGCCGTCTTTATTAAGGCTAATTAAAGTAGCTAGTTTTTTATCGCTATGAATATATGCAGCTATTTGAGAATCGGCAATTTTATCGTAATATGATAAATCTACTTTTTCACCAATAATTCCTGTTTGCTCTATAATATTTTCTGCAACAGTTTTTCCATTAAGCTCTAAATTTTTAAGAGCATCAAGGTCTGCCGGATTATTTTCAAGAGCTAAGTCTAAAATAGATTTAGCAAAATTTATAAAACTTTCATTTTTTGCAACAAAATCTGTTTCGCAATTTACAGCAATAATCACGCCTAATTTCGAGTCGGCAGATATTTTAGAAAGTGCTACGCCTTCTGTAGCTTCTCTGTCAGAACGTTTGTTTGCAATTGCTTGACCTTTTTCACGAATAACTTTTATAGCCTCATCAAAATTACCATCAGTTGTAGTAAGCGCCTTTTTACAGTCCATCATACCGGCACCGGTCATTTTTCTAAGTTTGTTTACTTCTGAAGCACTAATTTTGCCCATTTCAATATTTTTTAAAGAATTATTTAATTATTTATCTTCTTTTTTCTCCGCTTTTGCTACGTCTTTTTCTTCAGTAACAGTTGTTTCTTCTTTTGTTTCTTTTACTTCTTCAGACTTTTTATCTTCTACCGGTAGAGTTTTTTTAGCCGACGATTTTTTAGGATCAGTTTTTTCTATACGTTCTTTTCTTGCTGATTTTTTATGATCTTTCGAAGGAGCATTTTTTTGCTTCTCCATATGTCTTTCTTCAAGACCTTCGTTAACAGCATCCATTACTTTTCCCATAATTAAAGAGATAGACTTTGAAGCATCGTCATTTGCAGGAATAGGGAAATCAATTGGAATTGGATTTGAATTGGTATCAACAATTGCAAATATTGGGATGTTAAGTTTTTGTGCTTCTTTAACAGCAATGTGTTCTTTCGAAACATCAACAATAAATAAAGCAGCTGGTAGTCGGTTCATATCAGCTATACTACCAAGTAATTTTTCTAATTTAGCCCTCTGACGAGTAATTTGTAATTTTTCTCTTTTGGAAAGATTTTTAAATGTACCATCAGTACTCATTTTGTCTATTGTCGTCATTCTTTTTACTGCACGACGAATTGTAGGGAAGTTTGTTAACATTCCACCCGGCCATCTTTCTGTAACATATGGCATTTTCGATGACTTAACTTTTTCAACAATAATTTCTTTAGCTTGCTTTTTTGTAGCAACAAAAAGAATTTTTCTTCCCGATTTTGCTATTTGTTTAAGGGCATTACATGCTTCTTCTAGCTTTGCTTCAGTTTTTTGAAGATCAATTATGTGAATACCATTGCGTTCCATAAAAATATATGGAGCCATAGCCGGATTCCATTTTCTTTTTAAGTGTCCGAAATGTACACCAGCTTCAAGTAATTCTGTAAAATTTGTTCTAGACATTTAATTGTTTTTTACGTTTACATTCTTAATTTGTCAATTATCGAGTAATACGATATTAACGAAGTCTCAATAATTTAGATACTAAACGGATAATTATATAAACTATATAAATATTATCGTTTGCTAAATTGAAATTTCTTACGAGCTTTAGGTTGACCCGGTTTTTTACGTTCAACTACTCTTGAATCACGAGATAAAAAGCCTTCTTTTTTAAGTATAGGTCTATATTCTGCATCTACTTTTAATAAAGCTCTTGCAATTCCTAGACGTACAGCTTCTGCCTGACCTTTTATTCCTCCACCCATAAGGTTGATTTTGATATCATAGTTTCCTTCAAGATTTAAGACTTTAAGAGGCTGTAAAACAATATATTGGTGGCTTTTTACAGGGAAAAATACTTCAAAATCTTTTTTATTTATAGTAATTTTTCCTTTCCCTTCGCTTAAATAAACACGAGCAACAGCAGCTTTTCTTCTACCTAATGCGTTTAATACTTCCATATTAGTTATTTAATTGAATTTAAGTTAACTTTTTTTGGTTGTTGAGCTTCATGATTATGCTCATTGCCTTCATATACATAAAGATTCCTAAAGATTGCATCTCCAAGTCTGTTCTTTGGTAACATACCTTTTACAGCTTTTTCAATTACAACATTAGGGTTCTTGTCAAACAAATCTTTTGGAGATTTGATTTTTTGTCCTCCTGGATATCCAGAATAACTAAAATGTACTCTGTCTGTCCATTTTTCTCCGGTTAATTTTATTCCTGCAGCATTTAATACTATTACATTATCTCCACAATCAACATGTGGTGTAAACGAGGGTTTGTGTTTTCCTCTTAGCATAAAAGCTACTTTTGAAGCTAACCGGCCTAGTACTTCGTCTTGTGCATCAACAATTACCCACTCTTTTTGTACAGTGGCTTTATTTGCTGATACCGTTTTGTAACTTAACGTATCCACTTCTAACTCCTAACTTTTTAATTAATAAATAAATACAATTCTCCTATTCCTTGAAAAATTGAGGATTGCAAAAATACATTATTTTTATTTAATCAAGAAATTAAAAACAAATATTTTGTTGATAACTTTTTAAGTAATATAAAATTCCACGATAATTGATAAGCTTATTGAGTTATTGAATGTTAATTAAAAAGATGAGAAATTTTATAGATTGGGGAAGAAAACACTTGTAATGAAAAATAATATTATGTTTCGCAAAACAGATATTTCTATTTTTTTTAGCTAATTTTATGAAATTATGTGAGAGTAAAATATGAAATTGAAAAATTGATTTTCAGTTTCTGCTTGTTTAGTTAATTAGATGAAATGATTTTTGGAATAAAAATTAATCATACATTATTTTATTATTGGGGACTTGTATTAATGGTAGTTAGCTTGCCATTTTCCGAGTTTCTATTGAGTATATCTTTTTTTGTAATTGTAATTAACTGGATTTTAGAAGGAGACTTTAAAAGGAAATTGCAAATTCTAAAAAAACGGAAAAGTATTTATGTTTTTCTTATTGTATATTTAATACATATTGCTGCACTAATTTATTCTGTTAATTTTGAGTTTGCCATACACGATTTAAAAATAAAATTACCATTATTACTCTTGCCTATAGTTATTGGAACATCTAAACCATTAAAATTTTATAAGATTAAATATATATTATTGTGGTTTATTGCTGCTGTTTTTGCTGCTAGCTTAGTATGTAGTTTTATAATATTTGGAGTTGTTGATTATTCTATTAATGATTTTCGCGAGGTTTCGATATTTATTTCACATATTAGATTTAGTTTAATGATTAATATGGCAATATTTAGTTTGTTATATTTTTTTATTTCCGATTATATTGATGTAAATAAATTTCAAAAATCAACATATATTATTCTTATCACTTGGTTTATAGTATTTTTATTTCTCTTAAAATCATTAACAGGAATAGTAATATTTATTATTATAAGTGTTGTTTTAGCTTTTATGTTTATTAAGAAAATTAAGAATACAATTTTCAGAAACTTAATTAAGTATTCTTTAATATTATCGATATTATTTATTGGTGCATATATATTTAATATATATAACAAATTTTACGATGTCGAAAAAATAAACCCTATCCGGTTAGATTCATTAACTAAATATGGGAATAAATACACACATAATTTAAAATTAAAGCAAATAGAAAATGGAAATTATATTTGGCTAAATGTTTGTTTTCCGGAATTGGAAAAAGAGTGGACAACAAGGAGTATAATAGCTTTTGATGGAAATGATAAAAAGGGACAAAGATTAAAATTTACATTAATAAGATATTTATCGTCAAAAGGTCTTAAAAAAGATGCTGGTGGAATGGCATCGTTAAGTAATAACGATATTAAAAATATTGAGAATGGCATGGCAAATTATCTGTTTGAAAAAAAATATTCATTATTCCCTCGAATATATCAATTTATATGGCAGATAGATAATTATAAAAAGGGATTTGACTATTCCGGACATTCGATAATTAAACGTATAATATATGTAAAAACGGCAATTGAAGTAATAGAAAGAAATTTCTGGTTTGGAGTTGGAACTGGTGATGTTAAAGACGAATTGCAAAAACAGTATCTTATAGATAATACACCATTACAAAAATCGGAAAGAAGAATGGCTCATAATCAATTTGTATCATTTTTTCTTGCTTTTGGATTTGTAGGATTTAGTTTAATTATTTTTGCATTTATATATCCTGTTTTTTATGAGAAAATGTATAGAAATTATTTATTTTGTGTGTTTTCTTTTATTGTTATTCTTTCTATGTTAAATGAAGATACAATTGAAACGCATACAGGAATTAGTTTTGTAATACTGTTTTATACTTTGTTTATTTTTGGTATGGAAAAAGATATTATTATTGATAATGAGAAAACAAATATATTGTATTAGAATAAAGTAATATAGTTTATGGGAACGAAAA
>CAZDCZ010000066.1:0-16617 GCA_964504155.1 uncultured Bacteroidales bacterium
TAGTTTATTAATGAAACAGGGCGGAAATCCCAGCCAATTCTTACCCGCGGACCGTTACGCAACATATTGTTTTTTTACCGGAGTTATGTACAATTAAAATGATGGCTACAAATCTTAACTGTTTAAGTCGTTACTCATAGCCCATATTCATTTTTATTAAAAAATTAGGAAAATCATGGAGAAATAAGCCTTTTTATATACAGTTACTTCATTTCATCGTTTTCAAAAATTTTCTCAATCGGTAATTGGAATAGTTTCGACATTTTAAACGCTAATGGCAAGCTTGGATCGAATTTGCCTTTTTCAATGGCATTAATCGTCTGCCTAGACACATTCAATTCATTCGCGAGGTTTGCCTGAGTCAGATCCCGTTCTGCTCTAAGTACTTTCAATCTATTTTTCATTTGTAACGCTTTTGTCCAATCAATAAACCAATCAAATAAGTAACACTAATAAAAATTACCAGAAAAGAAATTTCAGCATCTTGGGTAATAAGATTAGTTGTATCAAGTATTGTATAACTTAATCCTCCAACGACTCCTACTCCTAACGCAATTCCCATAGCATCTAATTGAATTTTCTTTTGAAGGTCATCTAAGGAATTAATGTGTTTGATGTTCATCAAAATCATTCCAACCCCCATGACTGCATTTATAATGACAGCAAGAACACTAAGCATTACATTTTCATCCCAAATAAACTTTGGACCAAAAGTAGCAAGAGCCATAGAGCTTGTCCATAACATAGTCCAGATTGCTAATTTTTTAGTATTTTTTTTAATTTGTGTATTCCAAGTAACTTCTTTCATTGTAAAATATATTTGATTATTTGTAAAGTTTTATTGACACAAATATACTACATTTTTTCAATATGACAAGTTTTATTTATATTTAGTCATGTTAACCATTCTTTTTTACTTAGACCTCAATAGGAAAAATGAATTGACAATATTTAAAAACAATACGTTCCATAATATGCGTTCAAATTACGTGCGGGGGTTTGGTGGTTTGCTAACTAAGTTTTATCTTAGTAAAAGTTTTAACGGGGAACTGTGAAACAGGTGGTAGAATCCCGCAAACCGTTGGCATTAATACAAGAAAATGACCAACTAATATCTTTTTATTTTCAAAAACAAGCATAAATGAAAATATAAATCTCTTTTTTTGCAGAAACAAGCATTTATTAAATTATGGATTTAACTAATTTCAATACAGTTCAAAAAATCATGTAAAGAATCGGGGGAAGTCTATAATGAAGCTCACTTGTCAGCAGAAGACATCAAAAACATTGAGAAATACACAGATGTTATAGGTAAAGCGGAATTATAAAAATTACGATTAAAGCTGCTGATGCTTATAAAAATAAGTAAATTCTTGTGCTAACTATTATAAAAAATATATTTCATTTATTTAAAACATCTTCCAAAAGATGCAGTTTATTGCTATTGATGTCTTATCTGACGTCAGTGTTTTTAATGCTTCTGAATTTCTATATCGCTTACTTAGCTTTTCAACAATTTAAAGGTGACGGTTGGTCATTTTTTGGGGGATTGATTTTTTTAACATCCTACCTGGTAACGATTCCTGTCCTTATTTTTTCCTTTCTCCAGATTCGTATGGTGAGATATGATAATGCTAAAAAACATTTGTTCCCCATAATATTTGGCATTATTGGAATATTAATGGGATTTTTACTCTATAATGCTATCAGTTGGTGGTTCTTAATCGTATTATTCGATGTGTTGTTGATTATCTCATCTCTTATTTGCGAGAGGAAAAAACAGATAAAAGAAAATAAGGGTCAAAGTCATTTACAAACAGAAAAATTACAGTATGCTAACGGCAAGGTGAGAAACACCAGCTTTAGAATTACGGTTACTTTTCAAATTATAGGTTTGGCATTGTTGTTTTTGATAACCGTATCTATCTTTTTCTCTCCTGCATCATCTGATGATGATCTTACGCAGATTCAAAAAATTATCTACGCTCTTGTTTTTGGATTTTTATTTGTGCTGCATGGAATGGTAACACTTGCTTTTGTGAAAAAGAAAAAATGGGCACTAAAATTTAAATACATTGAGAATTATATACTATTGGGAATAACTGTTTTGATTTTTCTGGCAGTCATAATAACTGATGGCATTTCATTAACAAATACTTTCTTTGCAACAGCACTTTCTTTTTCATTGCTGATATTGCTGTTTATTTATCTGATACGCCAGTATAAAAAATTAAAAAAATCCAATCTCTTTTTGTTATTATTTGTATCATTATTTATTGTTACAAATATGTTACCGGCACAAGAAATTTATAAATTGCAGGAAATTATCCTTCTTGATCAAAATGATTTTAATCCTTATATCGGATTCTATTCCACTGACATAACAGACTATTTTAATCCTGATGAAACAAATAAATAACCATCAACTAATTTGTTCGATGCTTATTTAAAAACCTGTTGGATTGCAGGTTCCAAAATAAAAACAAAAGGAGTATCCTTTACATCAAGGTGCCTGATGAAATACTTATTGACAAATTATTATTTAATATTTTCTCGGGATAAGTACGATAAATGAACATAGTTTACACTTTTTATTTGTTTATAATATGTAAACGAAATTATAGATTGAATCAAGTTAGTATATAAACTTTGCTATAAAAAACTTTCGGTTGTGAGTATTCGTTTATATAAATTTTAGATTTTCTATTTCTATCCAACCTTTATTACCATCGTCTAGTTTTATTTCTATCCAATTACCTATTCTATCTTCAACATTTACTTTTGTGCCTTCGTGAACAAGAAATAAATCTGTACCACTATTATCGGGCGAGCTCTTTACAGTAAGCGATGGAGAAAAGATTATTGCTGTATTCTGAGTAGTAATTTCTTTCTTATGTTTGTACGATATAATATACGATGTTGCTGTTACAGAGAACATAATTATAGCAATCCAAAAGGTAAATTTTTTAATTGCAATATTTAATGTAAATAAGTATATAAGTATAACCAACAACATAAAAATAAAGCAAGTTATACTAATTATTGCCCATAAATCGGAAGAAAATAAGTTTGTAAAATTTCGAATCCACTTTTTAATTATCAATTCAGGAATTTTTTCAATTTTATCTACAACTAACTTATTTGCAAGATTTAGATTATAACGAATATCTTCATTATTAGGTGCTAATTGTTTTGCTTTCTCGTAATATAAGATTGAAAAAGCAATTTTCTTTTGTTTATAATATGCATTTCCCAGATTAAAATACAGTTCGCTGGAAACAAATCCGGAATCAATAATTTTTTGATATGTATTTATTGCTTCCTCATAATTTCCGGAAATATAAAAATCATTTCCTTTTAAGAGAATACTATCCTTTTCTTGTCCGTAATTTATTAACGGAATTATTAATAATGTAAATAGTAGAATATATATATTTCTTTGCATCGCATTTGCTATTTAAAGTTATTATTATCGTAAAAATTGTTGAAGTTTTGAAATTAGCTGAACCGATTTTTTAAAGTCTATATCCATTTGCGAAGAATTGCTAATTGGTGCATATCTTGCATATTCGCAAGTGTCTATAATTTGCATAAAACTGTTTATTAAATCATTAGGAACATTCTTTTCTAACAGTTTATCGTTAACATTATCTTTCGATAAATCGGCAATTGATATTGATAATTTGTCGCCTAGATATCCCCATAAAGCTTTAACAAGCTCTTCGTAAAATTCTTCCTTTCTATTTTCTTTAACATAATTTTCTGCTTTTTTAAGGCGTTTTCGTGCATACATATTTGCTTTTTTATTACGCATTAAATTAATATTTTGATTTTGCATTATAAATTTTTTCTTAATTATAATTACAATAATAAAAATAACAAGAAGAAAAATGTATGCTAATTGAAACATTACTTTATTAAAAAGAAATTCATTTTTGCCTTTTAATCGCGATTTGCCTTTTTTAATAAAGCGGATATCTTTACCAATGAACTGTAAGTCTTCTTTTGAGTAAATAGTAGTAAGAGCCAATGTTGTATCTACATCGCTTTTGTCAACTATTAGTTTAAAACTATTACTTTTCAATGTTTTATATCTTGCCGTCGACGGATTAAAATATGAGAATTTCACTTCGGGAATAGTGTATTCTCCTTCGTGTCGTGGAATAATCAAATATTCGAATGTTTTAGTTCCAGTTGAACCTTTATCTGAATTTGTAATATTAGAGTTTTCTTTTGGGTCGTACACTTCTAAATCGGGAGGGAAATTAATAATAATTGGGTTTATATATTTTAAATTACCATTCCCCGAAATTTTTACTTTTAATGTTAGTGCATCATTTGCTTTTACTTTATTTTTATTTACAGATGCACTTAGCTTAAAATTTCCCACAGCTCCTGCATAATTTGCAGGTTTATTTTTCGGCAATTTTTTAACATTAATAAATCTAGGTTTACTCTCTACCTGAGTTCTAAAATTTTGATAGTTATCGAAAAAATCATCGAAAACACTTCGTTGATATCCTTGTCGTTTTTTCTGATAAATGCAATCCATAGAAAATGGAGTAATCTTTTGTTTTCCAATTTGCTGGGGATATATTAAATATTTTTTTAGAATTCCTGTTCCGTATATTTCTCCATTTACTTCTTCCCTATTTAAGTTCCTAAGTGGTGGAGTTTCTAATTCTTGAACCATAAAACCATTGAAATCGGGAAACTTAACATTTTCTATTCCTGAAATTTGCAATTTAGTGTACATCTTTATAGTAACAAGAATTGGTTCGTCTTTATATACATTTGTTTTGTTTGTTAGGATTCTAATAAATAAATCGTTTGTGCTAGTCTGCCCTTGTTCGTTTGCGCTGCTTGTTGATGACTGATTATTATTTTGTTGATTTTGATCAGAAGCCTTTATTACTTTTATATTTACTTGCTTCGATAAATATTCTTTCTTTTTAACAACTACTTTAGCCGATGGTATAATATAAGTCCCTTCTTTATTAATTTGGGCAATATAAGTATAACTAAGGTTATAGTTTCGTTGCATATTTCCATTTACAATACTTATATTAGTACTTGTTGATGAACTAGGTCCTGCAAGAATATTTATATCAGATTTGAATTCGGGCTGAATAAAATCTTTAGCCTTGGTATTAACAGAATATGTAATTCTAAATTGCTGACCTATTCTAACAACATTTGGAACCGAAACATTGACTTGTACATCTTGAGCAAATGAATTTATTGAGAACAATAAAATATTTAATATTAAAATAATATGTTTCATCTAAAATAATTTTTCAAAATAATATTTAACTATATATAATATGTATAAGTAATATTCAAAATAAATATTTATAATTTATATTACCACTCTTTTTCAGATTTAACTCTTACAGTTTTTGCTTTTTGTTTTTTTACCTTGTCTTGCACTTTCTTTTCATCGGCCTGTAGAGATTTTAACAGCTTTTCTGCATCTTTCTTCGAAATTTTCGGTTTAGCTTGTTGCTGTTGTTTCTTTTGATCATTATTTTTTTTGTCTTGCTCTTTATTATCTTGTTTCTTTTTATCTTGATTTTTTTTATTCTTATCTTCTTTTTTATCTTTTTGTTTATCCTTGTTTTTCTTGTCTTGATTTTTATTATTTTTCTTTTGTTGTTGCTGTTTTAACATATTCTTTGCATAGGTCAAATTATATTTTGTATCCATATCATTAGGATTAGCTCGTAATGCATTTTTATATGCTTCGATGCTTTCTTTATATTTTTTCGATTGCAAGAACGAATTTCCAATATTATGATATAATTTAGATTTCGAGTTATTCGATAATTCATCGTTTAATATAGAAGAAAATTGTTTATTCGCTTCATCGTATTTTTTTTGTTTATATAAAGCATCACCAATATTAAATGCAGCATCGAAAGATTCTTTGTTTTTATCAATTGCTTTTCTATAAGAAATCTCAGAATTTTTAAAACCATTACTATTATAACTGTCGTTTCCTTCGCGAATAAATTTTCTTTCTTTTTGTGCACTTACAAAAAGAAATGAAAATATTAATATTGTAAGAAAAAATATATTTTTATTCATTTTACTTATTTTTAATAATACACAATAATTATTTTGACAATTTAATTTTATAAAGATTAAAATTTTTAAATTTTTTATTCTTTCTTTTCAACAGAATAAATTCTAAAAGAATAAAAAACAACGCAATTCCTGCTAATATTTGAAATCTATGTTCGTAATCGGTATAAATTTTTGTTTCAATTTCTTTTTTATCCATTTTGTTAATTTCTCGGAATAACTCATTTAATCCGGTACGAGTATTATTTGCTAAGATACTTTTTCCTCCACCTGCTTCAGATATTTCTTGTAACATGTGTGTATTAAGCTTTGTTATTACAACATTTCCTTCATTATCTTTTTTATATATTTTCTTTCCATTATTTTCGCTAATAGGAATTGGAGCTCCTCTAGAACTTCCCATACCAATAACATAAACTGTAATTCCTTTATTTTTTGCTTTTTTAGCTGCACTTACAGCATCATCATCATGGTTTTCGCCATCGGTTATTAATATAATAGCTTTATCGAGATTGCTTGTAGGACTAAAAGATTTTATTCCTAAGTTTATTGCCGTTCCAATTGCTGTTCCTTGCTTAGGAACAATTGATGGATCAACAGATTCTAAAAACATTTTAACAGCACCATAATCAGTTGTAATCGGAACTTGAGTATAGGCATCGCCGGCAAACACAATTAATCCAAGTTTATCGTTTTTTAATTTATCAACTAATTTTGATATTGCCATTTTTGCATTTTCTAATCTATTTGGCTGAATATCTTCTGCCAACATACTATTCGACACATCAAGAGCAATAACTATTTCAACGCCTTTTCGTTTAACTTTTTCTAGTTTAGAACCAAATTGCGGATCTGCTAATGCAACAATCATTGATGAGAGAGCAAGTAAAATAAAAATAAATTTTGCTTTTACTCTGGTACTCGAAACCAAAGGCATTAATTGTTTTATTACATCGATATCGCCAAATTTTTTTATTGATCGTTTTTTAGCATAGTGTAAAAATATAAACAAAACAATAATTGCAGGAATTACAAATAATGTATATAATATATATGGATGTCCGAATCGAAACATGATTTTATTTATTTTTTAAATGTTATGGAATACTTCTTAAA
Organism: uncultured Bacteroidales bacterium; assembly: GCA_964504155.1. Lineage (GTDB taxonomy): Bacteria > Bacteroidota > Bacteroidia > Bacteroidales > UBA12077 > CAZDCZ01. The sequence goes on from CAZDCZ010000066.1 coordinate 7,201, forward strand.
ACTGTATTTTTAATTATTATTTCAGAAAAGAGCAATAATATTGCTATTAGTAGAAATATAGAATACTCTTCATTTTTTCTACTAAACTCTTTAACGTTTATTTTAGATTTTTCGAGCTTATCTATTTTCTCATATATCTGTTTTAATTTATTATTGTTTGTTGCTCTAAAATATTCTCCATCGGTAGTACTTGCAATTTCTTTTAATGCATTTTCATCAATTTCTACTTTCATATGTTGATACTGAATGCCATATGGTGTTTGAATAGGATAAGGAGCCGTTCCTCTACTTCCTACACCAATTGTATAAACTCGTATTCCGAAGGTTTTAGCAATTTCTGCTGCAGTTGCAGGTGACATTGCTCCTCTATTATTTACTCCATCAGTCAATAATATTACTACTTTCGATTTTGCTTTACTATCTTTTAATCGGCTTATAGATGTAGCCAAGCCCATTCCAATAGCAGTTCCATCTTCAATCATTCCACTTTTAATATCTTTAAACAAATTAAGAATAACCGATTTGTCAGTTGTTAATGGACATTGGGTAAAGCTTTCTCCACTAAATATAACAAGGCCTACCCTATCGTTTTCTCGTCCAGAAATAAATTGCATAGCTAAATCTTTCGATGCTTCCAGCCTATTAGGCTCAAAATCACGAGCTAACATACTACTCGATATGTCTAATGCTACAATAATATCAATACCTTCTGTTGTAACATTTTGCCATTTTTCTACAGATTGTGGTCTTGCTATAACAACAATAAGTAAAGCAATTACAAATACTCTAGACACAAATAATATATGTTTTAAATAGTATTTATATGTTTTTTGTTTTTGAATTCCTTTAATTGTTGATATTTGTATTTCCGGAGACGAAGTATTATTTTTTAATATATACCATATTATTATTGGGATAATTATTAATAGTAAATATAAAAATGCCGGTTGTGCAAAACTTATATTATTCATTTTATTTTATTTTTAAATATTTTAATTCAGACAAAATATTATTTATCATCATCATTTTTCTCTTGTAAGTTGTCTTCGTTTTTTTCTTCGATAACAAGTTTTGTGTTTTCAATAAATTTCATTGCATTATCGAAACACATTTCATTATCGCTTGCAATTGGTAAATATTTTGCAAATTTCACCAAATCTGATATATAAAACATTTCTTGCAAAAGCTTAAGAGAATTATCATCGTTAAAATCAGATATTTTTAACGATTGTAATATTTCGGTACTTGTACGCTCATAAGTACGCACTTTATATCTATCGAATAAGTATGTTCTAATTATATCGGTAAGTTTTGTGTGAAAAGATTTTATTTTACCATCTTGCCACAATTTTTGATTTTTCAGTTTCGTTAATTCTCTAATCGCAACAATATATGGAGGCTCTTTTGGTTTGTTGATTTTTAAAATAGGCTCTTTTCTTTTAATCTTACGCACAATATATATTATTACTAATAATAAAATAATTGCAGCTATACCAATTAATAAATAGGGTAAGATTTCTTTAAACGTTACCGGAGCTTCTATTGGAGCTTTTATATCTTTAATGGCTTTAGTTGTATCTATTTTTACAGAATAAACTTTAAAAAACATTGGTTCTGATACTATACTGTCAAGTTTATTGTTATTCTTGAAATATGATTTTAGTTCAGGAATTTTATAATAGCCTGTATCAAAAGAAGTAATAATTACATTTTTTTGTAAGTTTACTATGTTGTCAATAAAAACCGTATCGATTTTCGATTGTTTTACTATTTCAATTTTTTCGGGAAAAAATTCAGATAAATCAGGAAAAGCTATTTTTTGATCTTTCTGGAATTTAAGATCTATATTATATTTTATTTGATCTCCTATTAAAATATCTGTACTATCGATTTTTACTTTTAGCTCAGCTTTATTTTGCGAGTATAATAAGTTCGATATTAGTAAACAAAGGAAAAATGTAAATGTTTTTATAATGAGTTTTCGTGAAATAATTTTCATAATAATTAATAACTGAAATGTTAAATTATTTAATTTCTCGTGTTTTAAATAAATTTCGTAATGGTTTTACATAATCTTGGTCAGTTGCAATTGAAATGCTATCGACTCCTGCTTTCAGAAAGACATCGTTAAGTTCCAACATAGACTGATGCCACCATTTGCTGTAGTGATCCCGAACTTTACTGCTCGATGAATCAACAGCAATTTTTTCGCCTGTTTCTGCATCTTTAAGATTTATTATACCAACATTTGGGAATTCGGTCTCGCGTTTATCGAAGATCTTAATTGCAATAATATCGTGTTTATTATTAGCAATTTTTATTGCATCATTAAATCGAGGACTTGTAGAATCGTTTTTTGTATCGATAAAATCGGAAATAACGAAAGCCGTACAACGCTTTTTTATAATATTAGTTAAATATCTTAAAGCTTCGGAGATATCTGTTTTATTATTTTCGGGAGAAAATTCAATTAGTTCACGAATAATTCGTAAAATATGTGATTTTCCTTTTTTTGGAGGAATAAATTTCTCTATTTTATCTGAAAATAATATTACCCCTATTTTATCGTTGTTATGTATTGCAGAAAAAGATAATACAGCTGCAATTTCGGTAATTAGATTTTTTTTAAGTTGATTTTGTGTACCAAACACACGAGAATTACTTATGTCAACAAGTAACATAACAGTTAATTCACGCTCTTCTTCAAATATTTTTATGTAAGGGTGATTATATCTAGCTGTAACATTCCAGTCTATACTTCTAATATCGTCGCCAAATTGGTATTCTCTCACTTCGCTAAAAGCCATGCCACGTCCTTTAAAGGCACTATGATATTCGCCTGCAAATATATTTCTGGATAATCCCCTTGTTTTTATTTCTATTTTCCGAACTTTTTTTATTAATTCACTTGCTTCCACACCAAAAAAATATTAAATTACTTAATTATTATCATTATATTTTCGTGTGATAACAGAGAAGAACCATTCCTTTTTCTTTAATTTAATACTATAATTATCTTTTCCGGTAAAATAATCTACCCACATCAATTCGTCTTTATAATCGTAATTTTTATTTAAAGAGTCGATAGTAGATTTTAGTAAAGAATAATCGCACATTAAAATACTATAATAACAATATCCATCGTCGTTTAGTACAAAAAGCAATGTTCTTAATCCGTCGTAATCTTCAAACTTAATAAAACTATGCTTGCCTCCCATTACTTCTTTCGAGAAATAGAAATCTTTATATTTCTCTTTAATATTTTTTTTTATTTCTAGTTTATGAGATCCAATATAGTTTTGAGAAAATCCACGAAAATTCGCAATTGCAATTAACAGAAGTATAAATACGAATTTCTTCATTATCATGATATAATTAGTTTTTACGGCACATCAATAGTATTAAGTATTTCAGTAATAATATCTTCAGATGTAATATTTTCGGCTTCAGCCTCGTATGTAAGACCAATTCTATGTCTTAGAACATCGTGGCATACGGCTCTAACATCTTCAGGAATAACATATCCTCTACGTTTAATAAAGGCATATGCTTTTGAAGCTAAAGATAAGAAAATACTTGCACGTGGAGATGCTCCATAACTAATTAAATTTGAGAATTTTTCTAATCCATATCTATCCGGATATCTGGTTGCAAAAACAATATCGAGAATATATTTTTCAATTTTTTCATCGGTATAAACTTCTTTAACTACGTTTCTAACCTTAATAACATCTTCTGCTTTTAAAATGTTACCTACCTTAGGAAATTCTTTAGCAATGTTCATACGAACAATTTGCTTTTCTTCGTCCATCTTTGGATAGTCTACAAGTACTTTCAACATAAATCTATCTACTTGTGCTTCTGGCAATGGATATGTACCTTCTTGTTCGATAGGGTTTTGTGTTGCCATAACTAAAAATGGTGCTGGTAATTTATGTGTTGTTTCACCAAGAGTAATTTGGCGCTCTTGCATAGCTTCAAGTAAGGCACTTTGAACTTTTGCAGGAGAACGATTAATCTCATCAGCTAAAATAAAATTTGCAAAAATAGGTCCTTTCTTCTCTACAAATTCTTCCTTTTTCATACTGTAAATCATCGTACCCAACAAATCGGCAGGTAATAAATCAGGAGTAAACTGTATTCTGCTGAATTTACTATTTATTGTCTGCGACAATGTGTTAATAGCTAATGTTTTAGCTAAACCCGGAACACCTTCAAGTAATATGTGTCCATCCGATAATAAGCCTATTAATAAGCTGTCGATTAAATGTTTTTGCCCGATGATAACTTTATTCATCTCCATTCTAATAATATCAACAAAAGCACTCTCCTTTTGAATTCTATCGTTCAGAGCTTTTACATCAATTTCATTATCCATAATTCTTTAAATTTTTTCAAAAAGATATTTAAATTTTTATTTATATAAAAGAAAAAATTAAATATTTATTGTTCTGTTAATTGTTATGCAAGTATAGATATTTATTGTGTTAAGAAGTGTTAAATTCTTTTAAGTATATTTAATAATGTGATATTTGCTGATTTCTTATGCTTAGTTCCCTCCTTTCGCCGGGAAAAATAGACACAACTATTATAGAGATATGCTGTAGCGTGGTTTTAATGCAATAAAAATGAATAATAATAAGTATTATCGTTTTTACAGAATATTTGTGCCATTAACAAAAATACAATTACTAATTTCGCTATTCTTAAAATCTAAACTATTTTTTCAATTATTTCAAATTAAAACATCTAACTTAAAATTTATGATACTTGATAATTTAGTATTTTTGCATTATAAACATTGTTTTCCAATTATTGGGGATTATTAAAATATTAAAATTGTGAGATATTTTATTCAATTAAGTTATAGAGGAACAAATTATCATGGTTGGCAATTTCAACCAAATAGTCGAAGTATTCAGGAAGATTTAGAATTAGCTTTTTCTACTATCCTTAGAGAAGAAATTAAAATTGTTGGCGCAGGAAGGACCGATACAGGTGTACATGCTAGTTTTTTTATTGCTCATTTCGAATATTACAAGATTATTGATGATACAGAAAAACTTATTTACAAACTAAACTCATTTCTGTCGAGGGACATCTCGATACATAAAATATTTGAAGTAAAAGAAAATTCGCATGCTCGTTTCGATGCAATATCTCGATCGTACAAATATTATATTAACGAAAGAAAAAATCCATTTTATCAAGATTCTTCATTTTATTATTCGCATAGCTTGAATATTAATTTAATGAATGAAGCTTGCAAAATACTATTTAAACATAAGAATTTTACCAGCTTTAGCAAATTACATACAGATACAAAAACTAATAATTGCAAAATATTATATGCACAATGGACATATGAAGATGACAGATTATGTTTTACGATAGAAGCCGATAGATTCTTGCGTAATATGGTAAGAGCTATTGTGGGAACAATGATTGATATTGGGACTGAGAAAATATCTAATCTAGAGTTTGAGAAAATTATTGAATCGAAAAACAGATCAAATGCGGGATTTTCCGTTCCTCCACAAGGATTATTCCTTACAAATATAAAGTATCCAAAATCGATATTTTAAAATAATATTAAGATTAATTACTTAAACTATATAAACTTTAATCTAAAACCATTAATTTAGTGCATAGAACTATTTTAAAAATATAAGCTATGAAACTTAAGATATCAATGAAATTTATTATCTCATTTATAATTATTGCTTTGACAATGATTATAATAACTATCTATCAATCTAAATATACAAAAATTAGAATTTCGGAAGAAAAATCATTATCTAATTATATGTCAATTGAAAGAGAATTAAACTCTTTTTTAAATGATATAGAAATCTCGGAAATTTTATTAAAAAATTGGCTTATAAATTCAGAAGATCAGTCAATAGAAAAAATTAAATTAAATGAAATTTACTTAAATATTTCAAACTATAAAAAAACACTTGATAAATATTCTGATGAATGGGGTGAAAATAATAATTTAATCTATAATAGATTATCTAACAGATTGTCTGATACTTTATTGAAATATCATAAAACAATTACCGAAAAATTATGTAAAAAAGAGAATTATTCTATTTACAAGAAAGATATTTTATATTACAATAAATTGCTTGCAAAAAATGGAGAAATAAGTAAACTAACAAAAAGTTCAATAGCAGATATTTCTTTATTAAAGGCTAATATAGAAATGAAAATAAGTAATATAAATGCCGAAATAGAAAAGTATGTTAGATATAATGAAGACTTAATATTCGCATCTGCTATTATTTATATAATAGTAATTTTACTATTGTTTTTATATGTATCGTTTTTAACAATACGTCCGATTAAGAAAATTACTTTTATATTAAATTTATTGAATAAAGGTGAAATTCCAGAATATGAACTTAAGGAAAAAGCAGATGAGATTGGGGAATTGACACAAGCATTAAATATATTAATAAACAATCAAAAGAAGATTATATATTTCTCTAATGAAATTGGTAAGAAAAATTTTAAAGTTGAATATAAACAACTTGGTAAGAATGACATTTTAGGAAATACATTAAATGATATGCGTAAAAATTTAATGTTGGCCGAGAATGAAGCTCTTGCAAGAAAAAAAGAAGATAATCAGAGAAATTGGATTACACAGGGAATTGCTAAATTTGGTGATATTTTGCGACAAAATAATGATAATTTAGAAGCCCTAACAAATTCAATAATAAGCAATCTTATTAAATATATAGATGCAAATCAAGGAGGAGTTTTTATTATTAATAATGATGATACTGACAATGTTTTTATTGAGTTAACGGCATCGTATGCTTACGCAAAAACTAAACATTTAGATAAAAAAATTGAAATGGGTATTGGTTTAATAGGACGATCAATTCAAGAAAAAGAAACAATATTTCTTACCGATATCCCGAATGAATACATAAATATAAAATCGGGTCTTGGTAATGATAATCCCAGGTGTTTATTAATTGTTCCATTAAAAGTAAATGAAAAAGTTTATGGGGCAATAGAAATAGCCTCGTTCAAAGTTTTCGAGAAATATCAAATAGAATTTATTGAGAAAATATGTGAGAATATTGCATCTTCTCTAGCTTCTGTTAAAGTAAATATACAAACAAATAACTTATTAAAAAAGACTCAACAACAGGCGGCTGAAATGCGCGAGCAAGAAGAAGAAATGCGTCAGAATATGGAAGAACTTCAAGCAACACAAGAAGAATCATCTCGTAGAGAAGCTGAATTAGAAAAGAAAGTTAAAGAGTTTGATAAATATAAAAAGAATCAAGAAAATTTGCTTAATAAACTAGGAAAAGGCAAACTTTCAGGTGGATTTTTTAAGTAATTATAAAAATGATTAAGAATATTTTACTTGTTGGATTTGGTGGTTTTATTGGTAGTATTGGAAGGTATTTAATCTCAAAAATTGATATCTTATCTACTATATCGTCATTACCTTTAGGAACACTTCTTGTAAATGTTGTAGGTAGCCTTATTCTAGGTGTTCTTACAGGAATTGCAGTAAAAAGTCCCATTTTAACAGTTGAATGGCGTTTATTTTTAATGGTTGGATTTTGTGGAGGGTTTACCACATTTTCTACTTTTACAAACGAAAATCTCTCGTTTATGCGAAATGGAGAGTTTCTTTATGTATTTATATATTCCGGAATAAGTATTTTTCTTGGCTTCTCGGCTGTATATTTAGGTTATATTATCTCTAAATTATTGTAATCATGGAACAATCGAAAAACAATTACTCATTAAAAATTTACGCAAGTACTACCGATAAAATTGAACATGAATTATTGTACGAATATTTGGTATTAAAAGCAAAAGATGAAGGATTGTCGGGGACTACTGTTACACGGGGAATTATGGGCTTTGGTGCAAGCAGTAAAATTCATTCGTCGAAATTTTGGGAACTAACCGAAAAATTACCTGTAACAATAGAAATTATCGATAAACAGGAAAAATTAATGGTTTTTTTTAACTTAATTAAAAAAGATTTAAATGATATGCCCAAAGGTTGTTTAGTAACTATTGAACCAGTTTCGGTATTATTATATAAATCGGGTAAAAAGAAAGATTAGTATTCGGCAACGAGGAAATATTAAAATGAATCTATCGCTTATTAAAAGTTAAAGTATTAATTCTTAAGATTTTCTATAGCTAGTTTTATTTGATTTAAAGCTTTTACTAATATTTCTTTCGGACAAGCAATATTCATGCGCATAAAACCCTGTCCTTCAGCGCCAAAAGTAGCACCATCGTTTAAACCTATACCTGCTTCTTGTATAAAAAAGTTTTTTAATTGTTGTTGATTCAAATTCAATTCTCTACAATCGAGCCAAATAAGATATGTTCCTTCAGGTTTAATGATTGATATCCCGGGGATATTTTTTTTAATAAATTTATCGGCATAAGTAATATTATTGCTTAAATACTGTAATAATTCATCTAACCATATATCGCCATTATTATATGCTGCTTCTGAAGCTATTGATCCAAATACATTTCCACTCCCAATATGAATTTGTTCAACAATATTATTATATTTCTGTAATAATGAATTATTTGAACATACTACAGAAGCTGTTGCTAAACCTGCTATATTAAATGTTTTACTTGCTGCAAGAAAAGACAAAGTATTATTAGCTATCTCGTTATTTATCGATGCCATTGGAGTATATTTATAATTACGATATACCAAATCGCAATGAATTTCATCGGATATTATTAATACATTATTTTTAATACATATATTGGCGAGTTTTGTCAGTTCTTTTTTAGTCCATACCGAACCACCGGGATTATGAGGATTCGATACGATAATCATTTTAGCCTTCGGTGCTTTCTTGGCTAAATCGTCGAAATTGATATTGTACCTTCCGTTTTCTAATTTTAATGGATTTGTTACTACTTTACGATTATTGTTTTCGATAGCAGAGAAAAAAGGAAAATACACAGGTGGTTGAATAATAATGCCATCGTTAATCTTGGTAAAAGCTTGTATAGCCATATTTACAGCCGGAACTACACCCGGACTAAAGGCTATCCATTCTTTATTTATTTTCCAGTTATGTCGACGCTTTACCCAATTAATAAGGGCATCGAAATACGAATCGGAACGATAAGAATAACCAAAAATCTCGTGCTCTGCCCTTCTTTTAACAATATCGACAATAAAATCGGGTGTTTTAAAATCCATATCGGCAACCCACATTGGAATAATATCTTTCCTTCCAAAAAGTTGCTCTCGCAAATCGAATTTTACCGAATTTGTATTTGTCCTATCTATTATCTCGTCGAAATTATATGTCATTATTTAAAAATTCTTGCTATATAAAATTGTTTAACTATTTAATTTGTATCAAATATAATATATGGGATAATAAAATT
>CAZDCZ010000067.1:0-15836 GCA_964504155.1 uncultured Bacteroidales bacterium
ATTGGGCTTTCAGCCCTGATTATAATGATTCTCCACAACTTTTTAAAGTGATCCGTCGAAACATCTGGTTTTTAGATTAATAGATTGGCTTTGTTGAACTCGTTTCACTCGGTTCTTCAATTTTGCTTAGAATAACAATAATCTTGCCTTTTGGAACATCATCACTGAATACAGCTAACAGTTAACAGTTAACTTTTAATAGCCAACTATTAACTAGTTCAATAAATTTTTCTTTTTGTTCGGCATGTACCCAATGCCCTGAATTTGGTATTGTAATAATTTGCGATTCCGTAAATACATCCATTATATCTATTTTATCTTCGTTAGAAATGTAATCAGAATCCTTCCCTTTAATAAATAAACAAGGAATATCTATTTTAATATTTGAGTTTAATGATGAGTTTTTCTCAAAGCCATCTAAAATGTTTGGTAGATTATTTCGAATGCTTTTTAAATTAAATCTCCAAGAATATCTTTTATCAGGATTATGTTTTATGTTTTTTGCTAAAAAATTAATTAAGCGTTCTTCTTTTATGTTTTTTCTTATTTGATTTTTAATATCGATTATTGACTTTGCTCTTTCTAAATCAATATTATAAAGAGTGTTAATTATGTTTAAATGCGAAAGAGCTAGTTCGCTTTTGTTTATTAAATTTTTATAAGAAAATGGTGATATGTCAACAATAATTAAATTTTTAACAAATTCGGGATATTTATTAGCAAAATGCATTGCAGTTTTTCCACCCATAGAATGACCTAGAATAGTGGGGTTTTCTATATTGTGGCTTTTAATAAAATCATAAAGATCATTACAAAGCAGCTTATAATTATACTCGTTAGAATGATGAGACCGACCATGGTTACGTTGATCTATAACAAAAACTTTAAAACTATTCGACAAATCTTTTGCAATCGGAATCCAATTGTCAGACGAGCCATATAAACCATGTAATATTATTAAAGGCTTACCTTCTCCGTATTTTCTATAAAAAAGTTCCAAAACGAAAAGTTAAATTTTTACTTTTCGTAAGTACATTTGTATTGTATTTTCTAAACCGAAGTATAGTGCATCGGAAATTAGTGCATGTCCAATTGAAACCTCAAGTAATCCGGGAATGTTTCTGACAAAATATTCAAGATTTTCTAAATTTAAATCATGACCGGCATTAATCCCTAAACCAACTTTATTAGCTGTAATGGCAGCGTTAATAAATGGTTCTATAGCTTTTGCTCTATTTTCTTTAAACCCGGTTACATATGGCTCTGTATATAATTCTATTCTATCTGTTCCTATGTCGGCTGCACGTTTAATAATTTCTGTGTCTGTTTCAACAAAAATAGAAGTCCTAATATTATAACTTTTTAACCGAGAAATTATTTTCGATAAAACATTTTTATTTTTTATTGTATTCCAGCCTGCATTCGATGTTAAAGCATCAGGATGATCAGGAACAAGAGTAACTTGATGAGGTTTTATTTCGCATACTAAGTTTAAAAAATTTTCCGATGGATATCCCTCAATATTAAATTCTGTTGTTAAAGCAGGTTTTAGGTCATAAACATCACTGTATCGTATATGTCTTTCGTCTGGTCGTGGATGAACAGTAATGCCTTCTGCCCCAAATTTCTCGCAATTAATAGCAGTTTCTAAAATATTAGGAATATTTCCTCCTCTTGCATTTCGAATTGTAGCAATTTTGTTTATGTTAACGCTTAAATTTGTCATATCTTTATCTTTGTAAAAAGATTTTTTTTTTGTAAATTTATTTTTACAAAAATAATAGTATTTTTTTAGATCGACAGGATAATGTTAGCAAAAGATTTAATATCGAATGAAATTCCGGCATTGAGAACTTCAGATACAGGTATCGAAGCACTTAATTATATGGAGGTTTTTCGAATATCGCATTTACCAATAGTTAATAATGAAGAGTTTTTAGGACTTGTGTCTGATTCTGATATCTACGACCTTAATACTCCGGAGTATCCTTTGGGAAACCACAAACTTTCGTTAACTAGGCCTTATGTTAGAATCGATCAGCATATTTACGAAGTAATTGAAGTCTTTTCGAGATTAAAATTAACTGTAGTTCCTGTACTCGATTATGAAAATAAATATTGTGGATTAATTAGAGTTAGCGAGTTGCTTCAATATTTCTCGAAACTTACAGCCGTAGAGAAAAGTGGAAGTATAATAGTTTTAGAAATTAATCAGAATGATTATTCCCTTACCGAAATTGCTCAGATAATAGAATCTAATGATGCAAAGATATTAAGCTTGTATTTAAAATCGCATCCCGATTCTATGAAAATGAATATAACAATAAAAGTAAATATTACCGATATTACTGCAATTATACAAACCTTTAATCGCTACAATTACTTAGTTAAAGCATCGTTTATGGAGTACGACAAGCAAAATGATATTTTCGACTCGAGATATAAATCTTTCATGAAATATCTTAATATTTAAAATAGAAACCTTTGTTTAACTTCCTTTGTAAATAATTATAAAAATAACATCTAACATTTGAAAAATATAGCACGAAAGTTGTACCTTTATAAGTTTAAATTATAAGTAATTAGTATTTTCGAATATGTTTGTATCTATGCGTATATTGATGTTTTTGACATTTTTATTGCTAAATGTTAATGTGTTAGCTTTTAAATTAAAAGCCAATATTGAAGATGCGCAGCAATATATACGTGTTAATAGAATTAATTTAAGTGGAAATATTCACACAAAAGATTTTGTTATTCTTCGAGAATTAGATTTTGTTGTTGGCGAAAAAATAAAGAAGAATAGTGTTAACGAAAGAATTGAACATAGCAAACAAAATTTATTAAATACTTCATTGTTTAATTTTGTAGTAATTTCTATTAGTAATAGAGTCGATAATCAGATAGATATTAATATTAATCTTGATGAAAGATGGTATTTTTGGCCGTATCCGGTATTCGAACATGCCGACAGAAATTTAAGCTCTTTTATCGATAATGGAGATTGGACAAAAGTTGATTATGGCATTTATTTTTTAGTGTCAAATTTCCGAGGACGGAACGAAACATTAAAATTAAAGGCAATATCTGGCTATAAAAACCAATTCTCGTTATATTATTATAAACCGTATATTGATGAAAATAACCAATTTGGAGCAGGTATTAGTATAGATTATTTTAGAAATAGCGAAATTGCGTATGTTACATCGAATAATGAATTAAGTTATTTGAAATTTAAAAATAGACTTGCTCGTTATACTTTTGGCTCTTCTTTTTTTATATCTTATCGTCCAAAAATATATAATACTCATAAATTCGCCATTGAATACAATCGTGCTTATGTACAAGATTCTGTAAGTGTTTTAAATGCCAATTATTTTGGAGATGGTAAAAATTCTGCATCTTACATCAAATTAACTTATAGATTTGAGCGAGATAAACGAGATTCAAAGACATATCCTTTAGATGGTTATTATTTCGATTTTAATATATCAAAAAGAGGAGGTGATGTTATTCAAAATAACATAATAAACGATTTGTATTTAAAATCATCTGTTGAAAAATATTTCTCTTTTGATAAGAAATTATATTTTAGTTCAGGAATAGAATCGAAGATATCAATTTTCTCTGAGCATTCATATTATTTAAGCGAAGCTTTAGGATTTGATAATTATTTAAGAGGAATGGAATATTATGTAATGAATGGTCAAAATTATTTTATAAATAAAAACAATTTGAAATATGAAATATTACCAAAGACAATAAAAAAACTTAATTTTATTCCATTCGATAGATTTAATAAAATTCACTATTCTTTATATTGTAATTTGTTTTTTGATACAGGATTAGCCTATTCTGATTCTTATTTTAAAGAAAATGAAAATACAATGTTAAACGAAGTTTTATATAGCGGTGGAATTGGTGTCGATTTGGTTACATATTACGATAAAGTTTTTCGAATAGAGTATTCGGTAAATCGATATGGCGAACATGGTTTTTTCTTTCATATTGGAGCACCAATAGTATGTAATTAGAATAAATTAGTAATAATAAATTAGTAATTGTTTACTAAAACTAAATTTAACAAATGAGAGTAGCAATTTATGGACGGAGTTTCGAATTAAAATATAAAAATTATATTGTTGAATTTTTCAATAAATTAAATAACCTTAATGTAGAAATAATTGTTTATACGAAATTTTACGATTTCTTAATCGAAAAAATAGGGTATAAACCACAAATACACGAGATAATTGATAAAAATCTTAATAGAGATAGTAAGATAGATTTTGTATTTAGTATTGGTGGCGATGGAACAATTCTTGATGCCGTTACTTTTGTTCGAAATACAGATATCCCTGTTATAGGGATAAATACCGGGAAATTAGGGTTTCTTGCAGATATTGCCATTGAAGCAATTCCTGAAGCACTACAAACTATTTTCGAAAAAAAATATTCTATAGACGAAAGAATATTATTAAGGTTAGAATCGCCTTCCGGATTGTTTGACAAATTTTCTTATGGTTTAAACGAGATAACTGTCCAAAAGAAATCATCAACAATGATAAGAGTTAAAACATATATTAATAACGAATTTTTAAATACATATAGGGCAGATGGATTAATTGTTTCTACTCCTACAGGGTCAACAGCTTATTCGCTTAGTGTAGGAGGTCCAATATTAATCCCAGAATTGAAAAATTTTATCTTGTCACCAATTTCACCGCATAATTTAACAGTTAGACCAATAGTAATTCCCGACAATAGTAAGATTACTTTAAAACTGGATGATGAAAATGTTGATTATTTAGTGTCTATTGATCACAGATCGAAAGAAGTGCATAAACCAATTGTTCTTGAAATAAGTAAAGCAGAATTTAAATTGAAACTAATAAAGCTAGAAGGAAAAAGTTTTTATTCAACTCTTAGAAATAAATTGATGTGGGGAGCTGATATTAGAAACTAATATATACTATAATTATAACGATAAAAGAAAATATGCCAATTTAGAAAATTGCGAATTATCTGACAAAATTGATATTTCCAAATATGTTTTGTAAATTGTAAATTAATTATCGATAATTAGTAAATTCGTTATTTTGAACAATAAAAAGTTCTTTTTGAAGTTTTTTTATTGATTTCTTTTTAAAAAAATTAAATTTGTATTATTAAATTAAGAGACACATAGTTAATTATGAAAAAGGGATGTTTATTTTTTCTTTTAATAATAGTTACTTTATCTGCTTATTCTCAGAGATGGAAATTAGGCAGATTTGAGATTGTTTATGGTATAGGAACAAGTAATTACTTTGGAGATATAGGAGGTGGAGAAGAACATCATAATTGGAGTCCTGCCGATCTTGATTTTAAATATACTCGTCCTGTAGTGTCTGTTGGTTGTAGGTATAGAATGAAAGAGAAAGTATCTGTAAAAGCCTATTTGAATTATGTAAATATTTATGGTTCAGATGTAAATTCAATTAACGATAGTAGATTTTATTCTTTTTCATCAAATTTGATTGAATTGTATGGTCATGTTGAGTATGACCTGATTTCTGCTAAACAATTTATGAACTATTCTTCAAGGGGAGTTCGGTATGGATTACAAAAATTTAATTCTTCTATTAATGTATATACTTTTGTTGGACTTGGAGGAATGTTCTTTTTCACAAAAGCTAAAGATAATTTAGCATCAAGTGAACGATTTGTTGACAATAAGCATATTGCATTAGGAATTCCTTTAGGTTTTGGTGTAAGATATCCATTGAATAATCGATTGTTTGTTGGATTTGAATTTGGAGGAAGATTTACTACTACAGATTATTTAGACGGCTTTTCTCCAAAAGTATCTAATGCTGTCGATATGTATTATATCTCAGTTATAAATATTTCATACAAACTTAAAAAAAGAGGTTTCCGAAATAAAAACATTCACTTCTAATTTGGTATGAAAAAAATATTTATTCTTTTAATTTTTAGTATCTCTTTTTTTTTTACTAACGGACAGAGTAAATCCGAATTGGGTTTATTTCTAGGTACCTCATATTATAACGGAGATATTAATAAATCAAAAATCTTTTATTCCCCGGCTCCGGCATATGGTATTCATTATAAATATAATGTCGATAAATATATGTCGGCAAGAGTAGGTCTGTTTTATGGAGGGGTAAGCGGTAATGGGGCTGACTTTAGCGATATTCCTTATCAAGCACAAATTGCATCTTTTTCGTCAAAAGTGCTAGATTTTAATATTCTTTTTGAATTTAATTTTTTTTCATACGATAGTTGGGGCTTTGTTGATAGAAATAAAGAAAGGTTCTCTCCCTTTGTTTTTGGAGGAATTGGAGGATATTGGGTTTTTGGAGGAAAAGGATTTGCTAATCCGATATCAATTCCTTTTGGATTGGGAATTAAATATAATATCTTTGACCGCTTAACATTAGGAATGGAATGGAGTTTTAGAAAAATATTTAGCGATAATATCGACGGTGTTAAAAATATTTCAGATTCTAATCATAAGTCAATGATGCATAATGATGATTGGATTTCTTTTTGTGGAGTGTTTGTAACATATAGTATTAGTAGAGAAAAATTAAAATGTCCTACATATAATTAGTTAAGAATGACTGAAAAGGATAAAATAAGCGAAAAAGAATTGCCAAAGCATATTGCTATTATTATGGATGGTAATGGAAGATGGGCAAAGCGAAAAGGGAAAAGCAGAGTTTTTGGGCATACAAATGGAGTGAAAGCAATTCGGGATGTTGTTGAAGGTGCTGCAGAAATGGGAATAAAGTATCTTACTTTATATGCTTTTTCTACAGAAAATTGGAACCGACCAAAAAATGAAATAAACGCTTTAATGACATTGCTTATTTCAACTATTAATTCCGAGACCAAAACATTAAACAATAACAATGTGCGTTTATTAAGTATTGGAAATCTTGAAGGATTACCCAAATCTGTACACGATAAATTGAAAGAAGTGATAGGTGCAACAGCTATAAATACAGGCTTAACTCTTGTATTGGCTCTAAATTATAGTTCTAAATGGGAAATAGTAAACGCTGTAAGGAAAATTGTTACTTTAAAAAATGAAATTAATCCTGATGAGATTGATGATGATTTCTTTGAAAAATATTTAAATACGAAAGACATCCCAAATCCTGACCTGCTAATTCGAACTAGTGGAGAATATAGGTTGAGTAATTTTCTCTTATGGCAAATTGCATATTCAGAATTATATTTTACCGATATTCTTTGGCCCGATTTTCGTAAGAACAATCTGGCTGAAGCAATAAGAGATTACCAATCGAGAGAAAGAAGATTTGGTAGAATTAGTGAACAAATAAAGAAATAGTAATTATTTAATAGTTAGAATAGAATGTATAGAAGAATTGTTTTAATAGTATCTCTGATTTTTTTAAGTCTTAATATATTTTCGCAAGAAATAGATTTCTCTAAATATAAAATTGTAGATTATAAACAACCACGAGAATATGTGATTAAAGATATATCTGTTTCAGGAATAAAATATCTGGATAAAGAAATTTTGAAAAATCTTTCCGGTTTAGGAGGCAAAACTACAATTACTGTTCCAAGTGAAGATTTTACAAAAGCCATTGAAAAATTATGGGGGCAAGGACTGTTCTCTGATGTAAAAATATCTGCTACAGAAATTAAAGGCGATAGTATTTGCCTTGATATATATTTAAAGGAAAGAGCTCGCTTATCCGGATTTAAGATTCATGGAGTTAAATCTTCAGAAGAAAAAGATATTAAAGAAAAATTGAAGATGAGGCGAGGAAAACAGGTGACAGAAAATATTATTAATAATATTCATAAAACAATACAAGATTATTTAATCAATAAAAAATATCTTAATTCAGAAATTGAGATTATTCAAATCGACGATACTATTACTAAATTGAATAATATTATTCTTGATGTATACATTAATAAAAAAGAAAAGATAAAAATTAAAGATATTCAATTTACAAATAATTCGGCTCTTTCGGAACGTAAATTGTTGCGAATAATGAAAAGTACGCATGAGAAAAATCTTAATATTTTTCGTGCGTCTAAGTTTGTGAAAAGCGATTACGAAGACGATAAAGATTTGATTATAAAAGAATATCAATCATTAGGATATAGAGATGCAGAAATAATTGACGATACAATTTATAATGTTTCCGACAATAGGATTGTAATAAATATGAATATTAATGAGGGGAAAAGATATTTCTTTAGAAATATTGATTGGGTTGGAAATACAAAATATTCAACAGCTATTTTGCAGAGTGTTTTAAAAATAAAAAAAGGAGATGTATATGATCTTAACTTACTCGAAGAAAGATTAAATATCGATGAAGATGCAGTAAGTAATTTGTATTTAGATAAGGGATATCTATTTTTTAATGTTACTCCTGTAGTTCAAAAAATAAAAAACGATTCTGTCGATATTCAAATGAGAATGTATGAGGGAGAACGTGTTCATTTAAATAAAATAATAATTAAAGGGAACGATAAAACTAACGAACATGTTATTCGACGAGAATTACGGACGCGTCCCGGTGACTTATTCAGTAAGTCGGATATTATGCGTTCTCAACGAGAATTAGCACAACTTGGGCATTTCGATGCTGAGCAAATGGGTATAGAACCAATAAATATTAATCAGGCTGAGAGTAAAGTCGATTTAGAATATTCTCTCGTAGAAAAAGCGAACGATCAGTTAGAAGTTTCCGGTGGATGGGGAGCAAATCGTTTTGTTGGAACTTTAGGTTTGAGATTTAGTAATTTTGCAATAAGCAGAATGTTTGAAAAGAACGCATGGAGACCTATCCCATCTGGTGATGGACAAACTCTTAGTCTTAGAGCTCAAACAAATGGAACTTATTATCAATCGTATAGTATGTCTTTTATGGAACCATGGCTTGGAGGTAAAAAAGCAAATTCATTTTCAGTATCTATTTATCATACTATCCAGTCGAAAGCTGATTATCTTTATCAATCATTGGGTGGGTATTTTAAAATTACCGGAGCATCAGTTAGTCTTGGAAGAAGATTAAAAGTTCCGGATGATTATTTTATACTCTCACATTCTATTTCTTTTCAGAAATATAATTTGCACGATTATTACGATTATTTTATAATAAACGAAGGTTCTTCAAATAATTTCAGTTTTAGTACTACTTTGGCACGTAATTCTGTTGATCAGTTAATTTATCCTCGACGAGGTTCTTCATTTTCATTAACTCTTCAAATTACTCCTCCATATTCTATGTTTAAGAAAGATAAATGGTGGGAATTATCGGAATCAGAAAAAACAACAATTGAAAATAAAGTAATATCAAATCATGATACATGGACTGATTATTCCGATGAAATGCAGCAGGCATATTTTACAGAAGCATACGACAATAAAATTTCACATGATAAATATAATTGGATAGAGTATCATAAATGGAAATTTAAAAGCGAATGGTATTTAAAACTTGTTGACGACCTTGTTTTATCCACTAAAGCAGAGTTTGGATATCTTGGATATTTTAATGAGGATTTAGGTTACTCTCCTTTTGGTAGTTTCGACCTTGGGGGAGACGGAATGTCGGGATATAGTTTATACGGAATAGAGAATATTTCTCTTAGAGGATACGAAAACAGTTCATTAACACCAAGAACTAGCTCGGGACAAAAATCTGGTAATGTGTATCAAAAAATGAATATGGAATTGCGTTATCCTATTTCGCTTAAGCCTCAAGCAACAATCTATGTACTTGGATTTGTCGAAGCAGGTAATGCTTGGAATAGTTTCGATAATTATAATCCATTTACCTTAAAACGTTCAGCAGGAGTAGGTTTGCGAGCTTTCTTGCCTATGTTTGGATTATTAGGAATTGATTGGGGATATGGTTTCGACGATATACCCGGTATGCCTGATGCTAATGGAGGTCAATTCCATTTTGTTATTGGTCAACAATTTTAATGAAGTTTAATTATGAAAAGAATAATTTTAATATTTATTGTAACATTATTTTCTGTAACTACTTATGCTCAGAGATTTGCATATGTCGATACTGAATATATTTTGAGTAATATTCCTGCATATAAAGCAGCTCAAGAAAAATTGAATCAATTATCTACAGAATGGCAAAAAGAAATTGAAGCACAATATGTAGAATTAGATGTTTTGTATAAAAAATTTCAAAACGAGAAAGTATTGCTTTCCGATGAAATGAAAAAACAACGACAAGAAGAAATAATTTCTCGTGAAAAGCAAATTAAAGAATTACAAAATGAATATTTTGGAAGAGATGGAACATTATTTCAAAAAAGGCAAGAACTAATAAGTCCTATTCAAGACGAAATTTTTTCTGCTGTTAAAGAAATAGCAAAAAGCGAAAATTTTGCTGTAATATTCGATTCAACTGAATCGAATATGTTATTTAACGATCCAAAATACGATAAAAGCGATGAAGTATTAGAAAAATTAGGATACAAATAATATAAAATTAAAATTAAAATTAAAAAATATGAAAAAGATAATCTTAACAATCCTTGCAGTAGTACTAATATTTGGAGTAAATGATGTTAAAGCACAAAAGAACGAATTAAAATTTGGACATATAAATACTCAAGAATTATTGAGCTTAATGCCAGAAAGAGATAGTGCTTATCAAGAACTTAAGGAATATAGTCAAATGTTGCAACAAGAAATGGAAGCTATGCAGGTTGAATATAATAAGAAAGTTCAAGCATATTTAGAAAAAAAAGAAACATATTCAGATCTTGTACGCCAGTCTAAAGAAGCGGAACTTCAAGAAATACAACGTCGTGTTCAGGAATTTCAAGCAACAGCACAAAAAGATTATTCTCAGAAAGAATCTGAAATTTTACAGCCAATAATGAAAAAAGCTGAAGACGCAATTAAAAGTGTTGGAGAAAATAATGGGTTTACCTACATTTTTGATATTAGCACAGGAACTGTTGTTTTTAAATCGGCTCAAAGTGTTGATGTATTACCTTTAGTTAAAGAAGAATTAGGTATTCAGTAATTTAGTTTATAGAATTAATCCGAAAAGTATATATTAATACTTTTCGGATTTAATATTTCACAAAAATATGAATAATCGAGCAATAGGGCTTTTCGATTCAGGGTTAGGAGGACTGACTGTCGCTTCTGCTATTAAACAAATATTACCCGAAGAGAAATTAATATATTTTGGCGATACAGCTCATTTACCTTATGGCGATAAATCGAGTAGTTCTATTATTCATTATTCAGAAAAAATAGCAGATTTCTTATTAGAGAAAAATGTTAAAATAATTTTAATAGCCTGTAATACAGCATCGGCATTAGCATATAACTTTCTGAAAGAATATGTTGGAGATAGAGCTATTGTTTTAAATGTTATCGACCCGGTTGTTAATTATATAACCGAAAATTATGCGCATTCTAAAGTTGGAGTTATTGGAACAAAAGGTACAATAAATAGTAATACCTATCAAAACAAAATTCAAAACAAGAATGCCGGAGTAAAACTTTTTTCTAAAGCTACTCCTTTATTCGTCCCAATGATTGAAGAAGGCTTTATTTATGATAATATTAGTAATGCTATCATTCATTCTTATTTGTCTGTTGATGAATTGAAAGATATTAAAGCTCTAATTTTAGGTTGTACGCATTATCCAATTATTAAAAATCAAATTAGAAAATTCTACGATTTTAAAGTCGATGTTGTTGATTCTGCACGTATTGTAGCATCGTATTTAAAGAGGGTATTATCAGAAAATGAAATGTTAAATTCTAAAAGAAACTCTGAACACGAATTTTATATTTCAGATTATACTCAGTATTTCGAAGTAATTGCAAAAATGTTTTTCGAAAAGAAAATTAATCTAACTAAAATAAATATCTGGGAATAAGATATTCTGTGCTATATCCCTTATAGTGTGTGCTTGTCGAATTTTATATGCTTACAGATTAAATGGTTAATAATTACTTGTTATCACTTTTATACCATCCCGAATACATCAGATAATTATTAGCTATTTTATTAATTAATTCTTTAGACTGATTCTTATCAATCGATTTTATTTTCTTTGCCGGTGTTCCTCCATAAATGCTTCCAGACTCAATAATAGTGTTACTTAGAACAATTGCTCCTGCAGCAATAATAGAATTTTCTCCAATAATTACGTTATCCAGAATAATAGCTCCCATTCCAATAAGTACGTTGCTGTGTATTGTTGCTCCATGAATTATTGCATTATGCCCGATAGAAACATTGTCCCCAATATTTATAGTAGATTTTTGGTATAAACAATGAAGAACCGATCCGTCTTGAATATTAACTTTATTTCCAATTCGAATAGAATTTACATCTCCACGAATTACTGTATTAAACCAAATGCTACAATTATCACCTATTATTACATCTCCAATAATAGTACTGTTCTCTGACAAATAGCAATTTTCTCCGAAAACAGGAGAATATCCTCTTACTGTTTTTATTAATGCCATAACAATTTAATTTATTAAAAATAAGAAGTTAAAATTGAATTTTTGTTTTATGTAATTATAAAATAAAAACATTAATATTATTAAAAATAATTCATTAAAAATAAGATAATTTCTTACATATTTTGGGTAATAATTAATTAACATTATGTAAGTTTGCATAATAAAAGTAGAAATAAATATTTTAACAGAATATTTATTCTCTGTTTAATAGAATAATAAAATAATGCATATAAAATGAATTTTAATTAATTAATATTTGTTATATATGCATTTGCCTTATTCAAACATTTATAATTTAAAGATTAATTAATTTTAAAAATTATGAGTAAAAACGCAGATGTCATTGAAAAGGAAAAAGTAGTCGTTAGATTTTCTGGCGATTCAGGAGATGGCATGCAACTTTCGGGAACATTGTTTTCTGATACTTCGGCTTTTTTTGGTAACGATTTGTCAACTTTTCCTGATTATCCATCAGAAATACGAGCCCCTCAAGGAACAATTGGTGGGGTTTCTGGTTTTCAGGTAAATGTTGGTCATTCACATGTAAATACTCCGGGAGATTATGCAGATATCTTAATTGCAATGAATCCTGCAGCTTTAAGAGCTAATGCAAAATGGGTAAAGGAAGGCGGAACTATTATTTACGATGAAGATAGTTTTACAGAAAAAGGCTTTTTGAAAGCCGGTTATAAAACTGATAATCCTATCATGGAAGATAAATTAGATGGTTTTAATATTATTAATGCTCCAATTTCTACTTTAACAAAAGAAGCGGTTGCAGATATTGGTCTTGATAATAAAAGTGTTTTACGTAGTAAAAATATGTTTGCTCTTGGTATGGTTTATTGGTTAGTAAATAGACCTCTGGAATTTACTGAGAAATTCTTCGAGAGCAAATTTAAAAGTAAACCTTTAGTTGTTGAGGCAAATAAGAAAGTACTAAAAGCCGGTTTTTATTATGCAGAAACTGCCGAGCATTTGAGTCATTCGTATAAAGTTGCCCCTGCAAATATTGAGAAGGGAACTTACAGAAATATTAGTGGAAATAAGGCTACAGCATGGGGACTTATTGCCGCTTCTGAAAAAGCAAAATTGAATTTATTTTGTGGTTCATATCCTATTACCCCTGCAACAGAGATATTACAAGAGTTATCGCTAAGAAAAAATCTTAATGTAAAAACTTTTCAAGCAGAAGATGAGATTGCGGGTGTTTGTACTTCTATTGGTGCTAGCTTTGCCGGTTCTATGGCTGTTACAACTACATCTGGACCTGGTTTAGCCTTAAAAGCCGAAGCAATTGGTTTAGCTATTATGACAGAATTACCACTTGTAGTTGTTAATGTTCAACGTGGTGGACCATCAACAGGATTGCCTACAAAACCTGAACAATCTGATTTAATGCAAGCTCTTTATGGAAGAAATGGAGAAAGTCCTTTAGTTGTTATGGCTGCAAGTACTCCATCTGATTGTTTCCATTATGCTTATATGGCAGGAAAGATAGCTCTCGAACATATGACACCGGTAATATTATTAACCGATGGATTTATTGCTAATGGTTCTGAACCATGGCTAATACCTAATATGAGCGACTATCCTGAGATAAAACCTCCTATTGTTTCTGCCGGAACTAAAGATTGGCAGCCTTATGCTCGCGATACTGAAAAATTAGCTAGAACTTGGGCAATACCCGGAACAAAAGGTTTAGAGCACAGAATTGGTGGTCTCGAAAAAGCAGATATTACAGGTGATGTGTCTCAAGATCCTATTAATCATCAAAAAATGACAGATATTCGTGAACAAAAAGTTCAGAATGTTGCTAAATTTATTCCTGAGTTAAAAGTTGAAGGAGAAAAAGAAGGCGACTTACTTGTTGTTGGTTGGGGAGGAACTTATGGACATCTTGTAACTGCAGTTAACGAAATGGTTGATAAAGGGAAAAGTATAGGCTTAGCCCATTTTAATTATATTAAACCATTACCGGCAAGTACAAAGGAAATATTTAAGAAATATAAGAAAATTGTTGTTTGTGAAATTAATATGGGGCAATTTGTTGGATATTTACGAATGAATTTACCGGAATTCGATTATGTTCAATATAATAAAGTTCAAGGATTGCCTTTTACAACAATAGAATTAAAAAATCATTTCGAAAAATTATTGGAGGAAAAATAATCATGACTGAAAATAATATAAAACTTACTCCTAAAGATTTTAAAAGCAATCAAGAAGTTAGATGGTGCCCTGGTTGTGGAGATCATGCAATATTAAGTGCTATTCAAAGGGCATTACCAGAATTAGGATATAATAAAGAGCAATTTGCCTTTATTTCAGGAATAGGATGCTCATCACGATTCCCATATTATATGGATACATATGGTATTCATGGTATTCATGGAAGAGCATCAGCAATTGCCTCCGGAACAAAAGTTGCAAACCCAAAATTAAGTGTTTGGCAGATTACCGGTGATGGCGATGCTATGGCTATTGGAGGAAATCATTTTATTCATGTTGTTAGACGAAATATCGATATTAATCTTATTTTATTCAATAACGAAATATATGGATTAACCAAAGGACAATATTCTCCTACTTCAAAATTGGGCTCAGTAACAAAAACATCTCCTTTTGGAAGTATTGATAATCCATTTCATCCGGGAGAATTAGTTATTGGTGCTCAAGGAAAATTCTTTGCTCGTTCAATAGATACTAATATAAAATTGAACAAAGAAATTTTTATTGAAGCAGCTCATCACGATGGAACATCTGTAGTTGAAATTCTTCAAAATTGTGTTATATATAATGATAAGACTCATGCATATATCACCGATAAAGAGCATAAGGCTGATAGACAACTAGTTCTTAAACATGGCGAACCAATGATTTTTGGTGCAAACAATGATAAAGGAATTGTTTTTGCAGGAACTAAACTGAAAGTTGTTACTATTGGAGAAGATGGTTATACAAAAGATGATATTCTTGTGCATGATGCATATGAAGAAAATCCCGAAATACATCTTATGCTTATAAATATGCATTATCCAGATTATCCTGTTGCATTAGGAGTTATTAGAAGTGTTAAATGCGAAACTTATGATCAGAGAGTTGAAAAACAAATTGAAGAAGTAAAAAAACAATCTGATATTAAATGTGTTGACGATTTATTACGAAGCGGAAGCACTTGGGAAGTTAAGTAAATTTACATATAATAGATAATTAAATAGCTGTCAAATAATCTGACAGCTATTTTTTTTGTTATTTATTTTAACAAGTATGCATTAGTCGTTAGTATATTTTGTTTAAGAAAAGTTAT
>CAZDCZ010000068.1:0-15613 GCA_964504155.1 uncultured Bacteroidales bacterium
ATTTACTATTTTTACATATTGTATTCTAAATATTTAGGCAAATATTTGTCAAACTTTTCGCTATATAATATGTACACTGCAAACATATATGAAAAGATTTCTGAAATTAAAAATAAAAAAAAAGCAAGCCTTATAGACCTGCTTTTGTAGCGAGAAGAAGACTTGAACTTCCGACCTCATGATTATGAATCATGCGCTCTAACCAGCTGAGCTACCTCGCCATAATATTATATAATAATTTTAATGTTCGTATAAATTGCAAATTTAGAAATTATAATTCCGAGAACAATATAATCTAACTCTTTAGATTCAATATTTTATTATCGGGCTGCAAATATAGTATTTTATTTTTTCTTTTATAATTCTTTTATAATTTTTCTAAAAAAAAAATCTTATATTGCATAATATAACTTTAAATATATTGTTTTATTACAGTCAGGACAATACTTATATTGACATATCATAATTTCAATTTATGATTACAACTAATATCTTTAGAAACAAACTAACAATAATATTATGAAAATAAAATACGAACTTGAATATTCATTAAATTCATCTCCAAATATATTATTTTATAGACTAAGCACTCCCGGAGGACTTTCCGAATGGTTTGCAGATGATATAAATATAACAGACAAAATATTTACATTTATTTGGAACGGAACAGAGCAAAAAGCCGAAATGTTACAGAAAAAAGCAAACCAATCAGTTCGATTTAAATGGTTAGATGATGATGATGATGATAAAGATAGTTATTTCGAATTCAGAATTCACAAAGATGCAATTACAGGAGATGTAGCATTAATAATTACCGATTTCGCCGAAGAAGACGAAAAAGATGATGCCATTGATTTATGGAATACCCAAGTATCGGAACTAAAACATGTTATAGGACTATAATTAAATTGCATACATATTGTTTAATTTATTTTCAATCTGCTAATAAAATAGATATTCAGAATATTTTCAGTATTTACTTCGAAAACACTATAAGCTTTTTAATTCTTTTATATGAGTATTTAAAAAGCTTATTTATTATTTTATATCTGAATAATAGTACAATTATCGTAAATAATGCTAAATAAGTTTGTGCAGATTTTAAAATAAATGCTTTATTTTTGTACACTATAAAAAAAGTATACTACTGTGAAACGACTACATAAATTTATAATTACATCATATTTAGGTCCATTAATTTTAACCTTTTTTATTTCACTATTCGTTCTACTATTACAGTTTCTTTGGAAATATATTGACGATTTGGCCGGAAAAGGTTTAGATTGGACTGTAATTGCAGAACTAATGTTATACGCATCTGCAAGATTAGTTCCAATGGCTTTACCATTAGCCGTTCTTTTATCGTCGATAATGACTTTTGGAAATTTAGGCGAAAATTTCGAACTTACTGCAATAAAATCTGCAGGAATATCTCTTCAAAAATTCATGTTACCATTAATTTTTCTAATAATAATAATCAGTATTGGAGCATTCTTTTATTCAAACAGAGTAATTCCATATACTAATCTTAAAACAGGAGCTTTAATTTACGACATAAAACACCAAAGACCCGAATTGCAAATTACAGAAGGAGTATTTTATAATGGCATTAAAGACTTTAGCATAAAAATTAAAGAAAAAGATTACAAAACAAATCTTTTACAGGATATTATGATTTATGATCATAGAAATAATAAAGGAAATTATTTTGTTACTGTTGCCGATTCGGGATATATGAAAATAACTCCGGATGAGACAAAACTCATTCTCACATTATATAATGGACACTCATACGAAGAAATGGATGAGAATATTAAAAATAAGAGTTATAGAAAAAGGAAATATCCTCAACAAAAACAAGAATTCGAAAAACAAGTAATAAATTTTGATTTAACTAATTTAGATTTTAATCGTTCTGACGAAAATCTTTTTAAGAATAATTATCAAATGCTTAATATATCGCAACTTGAATATGCAGAAGACTCTCTAAAACACAACTATAAAAAACGTGTTAATGAATTCTCAAGTAACTTGTTGAAAAGAAATTATTTTAAACGCGAAAAAAATTTCAAACAAAATTTAAGAGCAAGAAAAAATGTTAAACCAAAATTTGAAAAGCAGTTAAAAAATGACATCATTATAAATACAAACAAAAAAGATACAATAAACAAAATTGTTAAGCAATCATTATTAGGGTCTATAAGTATTAAAAATATCGATAGTCTGTATTATTCCCTTAGCAAAAAAAAGAAAACTGTTGCTATGAAAAACGCAATTACATATGCTAGAGCAACTCATAACACTATAATTAATTCTAAGAAACAATTTAATTATAAAGCCGAAGTTATAAGACGACATGCAATAGAATGGCATAGAAAGTTTTCATTATCATTTGCTTGCTTAGTTTTCTTTTTAATTGGGGCTCCATTCGGAGCTATCGTAAGAAAAGGAGGATTAGGCACACCTGTTGTTATTTCTGTTCTATTTTTTATTATTTATTATATGATATCAATATCGGGCGAAAAATTTGCAAGAGAGGGTGTTCTTCCTCCTTACATTGGCATGTGGATATCATCGTACATATTATTCCCCATTGGAATATTCTTATCGTACAAAGCAACTACCGATTCTGTTATTTTAAATCCTGATTTTTATTTAAACTTTTTTAAAAAACTATCGAAGAAATATCGTAAAAAGACAAACAAATAACTTACATGAACATTCTTCAAATAAGTAATAAAGGAATATTTCCTCCCGACGGAGGAAATATTGCAACATTTAACCTTACAAAATCGTTTGCATCTCTAGGACACAATGTTTACCTACTTACTATGCTTACTTATAAGCATAGTAATAAAACAGAACTTATACCAAAAGAATTAAAACATAAAATTATCCTCGATGGAATATCCATTAATACCAAACCTTCGATAATTAAAATATTAAAAAATTTTATTGCTTCGAAACTTCCATATAATGCCGAAAGATTTATTTCTATAAAATTTAAAACCCACTTAATACAAATATTAAACACTAACAGCTTCGACATAATACAATTAGAAGGACTATATTCGTTATTATATTTATCGGATATTAAAAAACATTCTAAAGCGTTAATTTCGTACCGACCACATAATATAGAACACAATATTTGGACAAGTGTAGCCAAAGAAAAACACAATATTCTTATTAAAATATATCTAAATATACTAAGTAAACGTATATTCAAACTAGAAGAAAAACACCTTAATAAATACGATGTAATTATACCAATATCGGAAAACGACGCTCTATTTTACAAAAACTCTAATTGTACTGTTCCGCTTCATGTAGCTACCGGAGGAATAAACATCTCTGATTTCGATGCAATAAAAAGTCAAACAACAAACAATTCCTTATTTTATATAGGTGCCTTAGATTGGCAACCAAATCAAAATGGAATATTATGGTTTATTAAAACGGTTTGGCCTAAAATAAATAAAGAAAATAAAAATATAAAGTTTTATATTGCAGGAAGAAATGCTCCTAAATGGTTTGAAAAAAAAATATCGAAAGAAAATATTATATATCTTGGAGAAATTGATGATGCATATTCTTACATTAAATCGAATACTATAATGCTAATTCCTCTTTTCTCCGGCAGTGGAATACGAATAAAAATTATTGAAGGTATGGCTTTACGAAAAACAATAATTTCAACAAGCATGGGAGCCACAGGCATCCCTTACACAAATAAAAAAGACATATTAATTGCAAATACAAAAAATGAATTTATTAATTACATTAATCTTTATATAAACAACAAAAAACAACAAAAAAATATTGGAGACAACGCATACAAATTGGTTGTTGAAAATTTCAACAATCTTTCTATTGCCAAATCTGTAATAAATTTTTATAATAAAAATCTATAATGAATTTCGAATTTATTCTATTAATATTGTTAATAATAATTTTCTATTCCTACATTGGGTACATAGGGATTTTGCTTATATTCAATTCTATAAATTTATTATTCAAAAAAATAAACAAAAACTACTCTGCTTATCAACCGGAAGTATGTCTTCTTGTTGTAGCCTATAATGAAGAAGAATTTGCAGAAAAAAAAATACGAAATACTTTATCGCTAAATTATCCGAAAAAACTGCTTCATAAAATATGGATTACAGATGGCTCTACCGACAAAACCCCTAGTATAGTAAAAAACTATTCAGATATTACATTATTACACCGAAGTGAACGTAAAGGGAAAACTGCAGCTATAAACAGAGCGCTAAAATATGTTAATTCGCCAATTGTTATTTTTTCTGATGCAAATACAATATTATCTCCCAATTCAATTTCAGAAATAGTTAAACTATTTATTAATCCATCTGTTGGATGTGTTGCCGGAGAAAAAAAAATATTAAAAAAAGATAAAGATAATGCTGTAAATTCCGGTGAAGGACTATATTGGATGTACGAATCGATTTTAAAAAAAACAGAATCGAATTTTTATTCTACTATTGGTGCAGCAGGAGAACTTTTTGCAATAAGAACTGAACTTTTTAATACAATTAAAGAAGACACAATATTAGACGATTTTGAGATATCGTTACAAGTAGTTCTTAATGGATATAAAATTAAATACGCCCCAAAAGCATACGCCATAGAAAATGCTTCAATAAATATTAAAGAAGAATTAAAAAGAAAAACACGAATAGCAGCAGGAAGTTATCAAACATTATTCCGATTAAAAAAACTATTGAATCCTTTTAAAAATCCTATCCTTTGGTTTATGTATGTATCTCACAAAGTATTAAGATGGACTATCATTCCTTTTTCTCTGCCACTAATATTCGTTCTTAATGTTTTAATTTTTTCTAAATGCACAAGTTGTATTAATTTCTTTTCAATATTATTTTATTGTCAAATACTATTTTATTTACTTGTATTAATAGGATATTTTTTTCAATCAAAAAAAATAAAATATAATTTTATTTATGCACCATACTATTTTGTAGTAATGAACCTGTCGCTAATAATTGGTTTTTTTAAATATATTAACAAAACACAAACAGTATTGTGGGAAAAATCGAAACGAGAAACATAAATATTTTTATATAATTCTTATTATGTAATTCAAAACACTTATTGTATTTTTGCAAAAAATTACACACTAATCTTTTTGATAAATGTCAGAAAATAATATAGTATCCAATAAAAAACTAAACACAATAGAAGAAGCTATTGAAGATATTCGCAATGGTAAAATAATTATTGTTGTTGATGATGAAAATAGAGAAAACGAAGGAGATTTTGTTGTTGCAGCAGAACTTATTACACCCGAAATAATAAATTTCATGGCAACTTACGGCAGAGGTTTAATATGTGCTCCATTACCAGAATCAAGATGTAATGAGCTAGAATTAGATTTAATGGTTGGTGATAATACTGCCTTACAAGCAACACCATTTACAGTATCTGTTGATTTATTAGGACATGGTTGTACTACAGGAATTTCTGCATCAGACAGAGCAAAAACAATTAAAGCACTTATTGACCCTTCGACAAAACTTGAAGAATTAGGTCGTCCCGGACATATTTTCCCATTGAAAGCCAGAGGGAAAGGTGTATTACGTAGAGCCGGACATACTGAAGCTGTTGTAGATCTCACAAGACTAGCAGGATTAAAACCAGGTGGCGCCATTGTTGAAATTATGAACGACGATGGTACTATGGCTAGACTTCCTCAGTTATTAGAAATATCTAAAAAATTTAATCTTAAAATTATATCTATTGAAGATTTAATTAAATACCGATTACAACAAGAAAGTATTATTGAAAAAGGAGTGTGCGTAAAACTTCCTACAGAATATGGGGATTTTGATCTTATTCCTTTTAGACAAAAATCTAATGGCTTAGAACACGTTGCTATAATTAAAGGAAGTTGGACTCAAGACGATACTGTTTTAGTTAGAGTACACTCATCGTGTGTTACCGGCGATATTTTCGGCTCGAAAAGATGCGATTGCGGACACCAATTACACAAAGCAATGCAAATGATTGATAAAAAAGGACAAGGTGTTGTTCTATATATGAATCAAGAAGGTAGAGGAATAGGTTTATTTAACAAAATAAAAGCATACAAATTACAAGAAGAAGGCAGAGACACTGTTGAAGCCAATATAGAACTTGGATTTGATGAAGACGAAAGAGATTATGGTGTTGGAGCAAGTATTTTGCACGAATTAGGATTAACCAAAATCAGTCTGCTTACAAACAACCCGGTTAAAAGAAAAGGACTTGAAGGATATGGTATTGAAATAGTTGAAAACGTTCAAATAGAAATTAAACCAAACAAGTATAACGAACATTACCTTTCTACTAAAAAATATAAAATGGGACATACTTTAGAACTTGTTAAACCATATAAAAACAATCACGAATAATTTTATATCCTATTTTTATAACACTGTAACCAACAATAAATGAAAAAAGAAGATTTTAAGATAATTTTTTTAGGAACACCCGATTTTGCAGTTCCTTCATTAAAAGCTCTTATCGAAAATAATTTTAATGTTGTTGGTGTTATTACAAATCCGGATAAACCAGCCGGAAGAGGTCAAAAGATACAAGAATCGGCAGTAAAAAAATATGCAAAAAAAAATAATCTAAATATTCTTCAACCTCAGAAATTTAGAGATGAAAATTTTCTTAGCCAATTAAGAAAATTAGATGCAGACCTGCAAATTGTTGTAGCTTTTAAAATGCTTCCTGAAATAATATGGAGCATGCCTAAAT
Source organism: uncultured Bacteroidales bacterium (assembly GCA_964504155.1). Taxonomy (GTDB): domain Bacteria; phylum Bacteroidota; class Bacteroidia; order Bacteroidales; family UBA12077; genus CAZDCZ01. The sequence goes on from CAZDCZ010000068.1 coordinate 6,784, forward strand.
ATGGCACAATAAATCTTCATTCATCGCTTTTGCCAAATTATCGTGGAGCAGCTCCAATAAATCATGCAATAATTAATGGAGAAACAAAAACCGGGGTATCAACTTTTTTTCTTAAACATAAAATAGATACAGGAAATATAATTCTTCAAGAAGAAGTAGAGATATCGAAAAACGAAACAGCAGGAGACCTTCACGACAAATTAATGTTAACAGGAGCCAATTTATTAATTAAAACTGTTGATAGTATAATACAAGATAAATACACTTTAAAAGAACAAGATTCTATATATACAAAGAACAAAATATTATATTCTGCTCCAAAAATATTTAAAGACGATTGTAAAATAGATTGGACAAAAGATATTAACAAAATACATAATCATATCAGGGGATTATGCCCCTATCCTGCTGCATGGTCAACATTAATATCGCCAGACAATAAAAATATTATTGTAAAAATATTCGAAACCGAAAAGGAAATTATAAATCACAATAATAATTGCGGTAAAATTATTATTGAAAATAACATATTGAAAATAGCTGTAAATAATGGGTTTATAATAATTAAAAGTTTACAACAAGCCGGAAAAAGAAAGTTAAGTGCAAACGATTTTATTAGAGGATTTCATAATATCGAAAATTACACTTTTTAAATACGCTTGCTTTTAGCTAATAAGCTAAATTCGATATAAATTTTTTATATTTTATCTTAATAATAGTTTAGTCCCAACAACCGGTTGTTTATCTGTTTCTATATTATTTCTTTCGTATAATTTTCGTAATTTCACACCGTATAACTGAGAAATATTATATATTGTCTCTCCTTCTTTTACAATATGATACTTATACCTTACATCTGATTTATTGCGTTTTGGTTGTAGAAATAAAATTTGATTCACTTTTAATTCTGAGTTTTTTTCTAATTCGTTATATCTACCTAATTCCCACGACAGTAAATCAAATTCTTCAGACAAGCTTTCATAAGTATCATTCTTTTTTACAACAATATAATCTATTCTATTCGTATTAAATATTTTATGTTTATTAATAGAAAAGGAAAAATCATCGGTATCATCTAATTTAATTCTACTAGTATTTATAACAACATTTTCATCGCTAATAGCATCTGTAATATTATAATCTTTATTATCGAACAGATATAACTTGTTGTCTTCGATAATTTTAATTAACATATTAGCATACCTGTTATTTGTAGCATATCCGGCTTTTTGTAATCCTTTAGCCCAAGCCTTATAATTATTCTTTTTTATCTTAAACAAAATTTTATATCGATACCCATTTTTTATAAAATTTGTATGATCTTTATACGAATCGTAAACAGAGTTATATTTTCTAAAACATTCTTTTCTTTTATCATCGTCGTGGTATATCTTTTTCCCTTTCCATGCATTATGACATTTCACACCAAAATGATTATTAGCCTTCCTTGCTAATGTGCTATTCCCATTATCGGATTCTAACAACGCTTGAGCCAAAGTAATACTGGCCGGAATTCCGCTTCTCTTCATTTCTTTAATAGCCAAACTATTATATTTCTTGATATACTCACTCCGTTTGGTATTAGAATAAGTAACATTTGTTATTTGAGTAGTCTTACAAGAAATTAATATTAGTGGTATTATATAAATTAATAGTCTTTTATTCATATATTTTTTGTTATTTTGAATTTCAGAAATTAAAAATAGAAAATCTAGTTCAATAATTTGCGAATATGAAGAAAAAAGAAATAATATCATATTTTATTGAGTATAATTCTACTAGTGAGTTACCCAAAGATGATGCCATGTTAGTTGAGAAAGCTAAAGAAGCTGCAAAAAAAGCATACGCTCCTTATTCAAAATTTAGTGTCGGGGCTGCTCTATTGCTCGATAATGGAGAAATTATTGAAGGTAATAACCAGGAGAATGCAGCCTACCCTTCGGGATTATGTGCCGAAAGAGTGGCGATTTTTTACGCCAATTCAGTTTATCCTAACAATGCAATTAAAGCTATTGCAATTACAGCATTAACAGAAAAAGGATATGTTGCTAATCCAATACCACCTTGTGGAGCATGTTTACAAGTAATGCGCGAAAGCGAAAACAGAGCACATAAATCTATTAGAGTTATTTTATTTGGAGAGAAAAATATTGCTATTGCCAAAAATATTCAACAATTTCTCCCTATGACTTTTAATAAAGAAATGTTAAAATAATTTTCAACAACATTATATTCGTGTACTTACCTAATTCAGAGATTGATTTTCTTCATCGCCTCATCCCTAAAGGAAGTGAAGAACCTTTAGCTCACGAACTTTGTGAGTAAAATCAATTTGCTCCCTTTAGGGTTCAGGACAAACAAATTGATTTTCAACATATGTCTCTTGTAAATAGTTATATAAGCGGACATTCATTTAAAATTTATTTAATATTTTAATAAATTCCTTATTGGGCATAACACCATTTTTATCTTCAGAATATTCTTCTTTTAATCTATTTACGTAATACATATCAATTTCACCTTTATTTTTCACTTCAATTTTACCCCTATATGTACAATCGAAATAATCTTTAATAAATTCATATGTACCTCCCGAAACATTAACTTTTTTAGTTTCACAAGCATCTTGTAAGCGACTCGCAGTATTTACAGTGTCGCCCCAGATATCATAAGCAAATTTCTTTTTACCTATAACTCCGGCTATAACTTCTCCGGTATGTATACCAACTCTTGCCTCCCAAACCGGTTCGTTTTTCTCTTGTTTTTCTAAAGAATATGTTCTCATAAACTCTTGAATTTGCAAACCTGCAAGAACAATATCTATAGGATTACTCTTATTTCTAAGAGGCAATCCTCCTGCACACATATAAGCATCACCTATTGTTTTTATTTTTTCTATATAATGTTCATCAATAATATTATCGAATTTTTCAAAATAAATATTCAATTCTTTAATTAATTCCTGTGTAGATAAAATCTCTGCAAGTTTTGTAAAATCTTTAAAATCAGCAAATAATACTGATACCATTCTGTAATTTTTCGATTTAGCAAATCCTTTTTTCTTTAATTGTTCTGCGATTTCAAAAGGCAAGATATTTAAAAGTAATTTATCTGATTTCTTTTTTTGTTCTTCTATATACTCTTTTTGTTTTCCAATTTCTACTCTTTGATTTTCTAACAACTCATTAGTTTTTTCTAGTTTCTGCATAAGCAATAAAAGATGTTCATTTTTTGCTTCTAGACTTTCTTCTATCGCTTTTAATTTCGATATATCTGATTCTACAGCAATATATCGAACTATTTCTTTCTGCTTATTTATTACCGGAGTAAGAGTTGTTTGTATCCATTTTTTTTCATCAGATTTTGTTATCCAAGAATTTTCATAAACAATACTCTCTCTCTCTCTCTTGCATTTTTCAATAGCATCAAGCAATTTAGAACTCCCATCTAATTTTAAAATATTCCCGAAAAATCTCTCTTTAAATTCTTTTAAAGTATATCCATACATTTTCTCAAAACCCCTATTAACCCATTCAATTTCTCCGGCTTTATTCAAAATAATTACACTATTATCAGTTTTACTAACAATAATAGATAAATCAATTAATTGTTCTTGTTCTTTAGAAAAATCACTCATATACTTCTCTCTATTCTAATAAAATATATTAAATAAACTATAACATTTATATGTTAAATATCTCTTAAAAGTAATTTTTTTTATCTATTTATAAGAATATCTATTAACAAATTTCAATATTTACTTCAAAATCATTTTCAATAACTTATATTTTAGTTTCGAATATGGGGCATATCTAACCGAGGGATCGTAAATATTCGATTTTTTAATAATTGAACGTTTGTGCGAGAATGTTTCGAAACTATATTTTCCATGATATTGCCCAAATCCGCTATTACCTACTCCCCCAAATGGAAGTTTATTATTAGCAATATGCATAATAACCTCGTTAATACAACATCCTCCCGATGATGTTTTATAAAGTATCTCTTTTTGTTTTTTCCTACTATTCGAAAAATAATATAATGCTAAAGGTTTTGATCTTTCATTAACAAAATTAATTACATCGGTTAATTCGGCAAATTCTAAAACAGGCAAAATCGGACCAAATATTTCTTCCTGCATAACTTCCGATTCAGGTTTTATATCGGTTAAAATTGTAGGAGAAAAGTATTTCGTGCTTTCGTGATATTTACCTCCATAATACACATTAACACCATTTAATAATTTTGCTAATCTAACAATATTTTTCTCTGTGGAAATTCGAGGATAATATTCACTATTGTTTTCATTGTTTCCAAAAAACAATTTAATATTATTTACAAATTGCTCAAGAAATTCATTTTTAACATCCTTATGTACAAGAAGATAATCGGGAGCAATGCATGTCTGACCTGCATTAAGAAATTTTCCCCAAGCTATTCTTTTAGCTGCCAATTTTATGTTAGCATTTTTATCGACAATTACAGGACTTTTCCCTCCTAGTTCCAATGATACAGGAGTAAGAAATTTTGCAGCTTTTTCCATTACAATCTTGCCAACTACCGGACTACCTGTAAAAAATATATAATCCCATTTTTCTTTAAGCAAAGCCTGATTCACATCTCTTCCTCCCTGATAAAATGCAATATATTCTTCATCGAAAAATTCTCGAATCATTTCTTCCATAACTTTTGCAATATTGCTTGTATATTGCGATGGTTTTAAAGTTACACAATTACCTGTTGCTATGGCACCTACCAATGGATTTATTAATAACTGAAACGGATAATTCCATGGAGCAATAATTAAAATCTGCCCATAAGGTTGATGATAAATATAACTTTTCGACCAAAAATGGACTAGCTGGCGTGTTCCTACTTTTTTTGGTTTTGCCCAACTTTTTACTTTTTTAATATGTAAATTAATTTCTTCTAATACAATTCCTATTTCTGAAGCATAAGATTCAAACTTTGATTTATGAAGGTCTTTATATAAAGCATCATAGATTTTATCTTCATATTTTATTATTGCATTTTTTAAAGTCTTAAGCGCAATAATTCTGTACTTAATATCTTTAGTTTTATGTGTATAAAAAAAATCTTTTTGCTTTTTATGATTTTGGGAAAGTTCTTGTATTTCCATATTCTAATTTTCAGTGATTTTTCTAAAATATTTCCTAATTATAATTTAGTAATATAATATATTAATACTTTGCTAAAAATACTAATAATATCGTTGTAGTTCAATTTCTTAAGGAATTTATAACATTTTCGAAACTACTCCTATACTAATAATTCGCAATTCAATTACAACGATATTATTTCTCACTTATTCCTGTATTTATATTTTATTACAATGCAAAACATATAGAAAACCTTTTTAAACAACAAGAAATTCAGCTTTAATTATACGCTTCTTACAAAAACAGAATCATAAATATATACTTTATTGCAAACCATTATATCAAATTATTATCGAAAAATATTATTAATATTTTTATTGTAAATATATTAATAAATTCATTTTCTTGCTTTCAAGTATCCGCTAATCAATTAAAAATCAGTTTATTTTTCTATATTCGGAATAAATAATTTAGAAATTTTAAAATATTTATGTACATTTATTCTTTTAAATTAAATACTAAATAATTAAAATCTAGAAAAAAAAGATTAAACATATAAATTGTTATTAACAACAAAATAACTAAATTGCTAAGATTCTCATTTTTGAAATAAAAAACATATTTATTAATATGCTAAAAGTTAATACTAAGATTCTACTAATACTATCATGCTTTGTTTTTCTTTCGACATTACTATTTTCTCAAACTTTATCGAAAAAAAATCAACAAAAATTAGATGAATATAACCTAGAAATTAATAAAAATAAAAATAATTTAAATTATGAAATAAATTACCTTAACAAAGCGGCATTTCTCTGTTGGAACAATCAATTAAATAAAAAGGCTTTAGAATATTTTAATTTATCATTAGAAAAAAATAAAAAAGTTAAAAATACCAATGGGATAAAATCAGTATATTATTATATAGGGATGATTCAATATGAACTATCTGATTACGACAAAGCTATTTTATCTTTTTCTGAAGGAATAAAACTAAGCAAACAATTAGAAAATAAAAATAGTACTATCTCGGGTTTAACTAATCTTGCTCAAGCATATTCCGAAATTGGCAATTACAATGAGTCTATATTAAAATCTGAAGAAGCATTGAATATTGCTAAAGAACTTAATAATTTAACATTTATTAGAAAATGCTATGGATTAATTGCCGAAAATTATCAAAAATTAGGAAATTCAACGAAAAGCATAGAATATTTTGATTTATTTGCTTCAATAGATAAGCATATAAAAAATCAAGAAATAAGCAATATTAAAACAGAATCGAAGAATCAGATTACAAAAGCAAATCAAGACAAACAAAAAACAGAAAAAGAACTTAAATCGCAAACTTACAAATTAGAAGAAACACAAGATTCTCTTTCTATAATTGAGAAAATTAGTAAAGAAAGAAAGATGCAACTTGAGATAAAAGATCTTCAAATAAGAGAACAAGATGCAAAACTTAAATTTGAACGTTTACTACGAAATATTTTTATTTATGGTTTTTTTATTATCTTATTCTTCTCTGCAATATTATTACGATTATATAGAAATAACAAAAAACAAAGAATTCATATCGAGAAACAAAGAGACACCTTAAATACACAAAACAAAAAAATTAATTCAAGCATTAATTACGCTCAAAATATACAACAAGCAATACTCCCCAAAAGCTCTACTATTTCAGATGTCTTTAATATGTTTATAATATATCGCCCGAAAGATATTGTTTCCGGAGATTTTTATTGGTTTAATAAAGTAAACAACAGAACAATTGTTGCCGTTATTGATTGTACCGGACATGGTGTTTCTGGGGCATTTATGTCGATGATAGGCAATTCTATTTTAAATGAGATAATTCTCGAAAAGAAAATAACAGATCCTGCACAAATCCTTACTCTTTTAAATAAAGAGATAATAAAAGCTCTAAAACAAACAGAAACAGAAAATACTGATGGCATGGATGTTTGTATTATTTCTGCTAAAAAGCAAGATACTAACTATAACATTCTCTTTTCCGGAGCTAAACGACCTTTATACAAATATAACAGCTCCGGCAATTCAATAGAAATTATTAAAGGAGATAGATTAACAATAGGAGGAAAAAATATAAACAATAATGAGAAAATATTTACAAATCATAAAATCGCTATTAAGAAAGATGATATCTTATTTTTATCATCTGATGGGATTATCGATCAAAATAATAATTCCAGAAAACGATTTGGAAGCAAGAAACTTATTAATATATTAGAAGAAAATATTAATGAGCCTATGGGCGAAATTAAGAATATTCTAGAAACAGAATTAGATAACTTTCAAAAAGATGAAGAACAAAGAGACGACATTACATTTTTAGGCATAAAAGCAATTTGAAAATTCAATGATAAGTGATAATATGAGAAACGAAACTTTTGATAAAACAATTTTTGCATACGAAGGTCCATTTTTTATTGAATTATTGGCTGTATTTGGAAATTCAATAAAATCTATTACAAAGCATTACCCAAATTCAAAATCTAAATTATTCAAAATATTTATCGAACTTTCACAAAATGTTGCTAACTATTCAGAAAAAAAACATGAATTTAATAATGGGAATAAAATAGGAATCGGGAAATTATTGCTTGAAGAAAAAAATGATGCTTTTTATTTTACTACAAAAAATTTAGTTTTAAATAACCATAGTAAAATTTTAGCTGAACGTTGCAATTTTATCAATAATTCTGACAGCAAAAACCTCAGAAAACTCAAACGAGAACAAAGATTAAACGCCCCCGGAGAAAAATATGGAGCAAGAATTGGATTAATACATGCTGTAATCTTATCAAAAAACCCTTTAAGTTTTTCTGTAGAAAATTACAATGATAAAAAATCATTTTTTACTATTACAACTAAAATCGAAAAATAAAAATATTATAATATGGAAAATATCAAAATAAAAAGATCAACAGAAACACCATATTTCCCTGCTGTATTATTCGATGCCCAATCAGGAATTTGCGAAATATCAGGAGAATCATACATGGAAGAAACTTATAAATTTTACCTTCCTCTAATTTCTTGGTTAAAAGAATTTATGGAAAACATAAATAAACCAATAACTTTTAATATTAAACTTCTATATCTTAATACCAGTACATCAAAATGTATACTTGATATACTCGAATTATTAAGAGCATATAAAATTCAAGGCAATAAGGTTGTTATAAATTGGTATTACGATGCTGAAGATCCGGATATGATTGATGAAGTTGAAGATTTTGAAGCAGAAGCAGAAATAGATATTACTTTAAAAAAAATTCAATAAATATTTAATTTTTAAGTCTTTATTGAATTTTTTAGCACCAATAGTATAAATATCATTCTATTATTATATTCATAAATTTTATACCTTAACAGGTAAAATATAAAAACTACAAGCTAACAATATCCCAAGCATTATCATTTTTTTGCCAAAAACATTGTCATTAAAACTAGAACCGAAACTCCTAAAGATGCCCTACTAAATGCGATATTGCATTTGCCAACTCATCTCCTTTTGCAAACCTTGTATTTTTATTCATTCTACAATATTTATAAATAAAAGTTTTCAACAACATTATTGACTATAAAAAATCTTTGTTCTTCAAATAAATAATCACTGCTAACAAAAAATGGATCACTTTAAAAAGTTGTGGAGAATCATTATAATCCGGGCTGAAAGCCCA
>CAZDCZ010000069.1:0-15493 GCA_964504155.1 uncultured Bacteroidales bacterium
ATGAAAGCTATGGAAAGTAGTGGAAACAACAAGATGGATGGAAATATTGAAGTTGTGTAAGCAGTAATAAGGGGTTATTTCAATTAATTTTAAGTGCAAAGATGATGTGTTTTTGGCTTTTCCGCTTGGAAGATTTCATTAATTAGCCCATATACTTCGCCAAATCCTTTTGAATTATCCCGATAGTACTGCAAGTATTTGTCTTGTATATGAACTAATTAATTGAAACTGTGGACAAATCTTACATTGAATTCAGGTTATCAGTAAAAAATATAATAATAAAATAAAAATAGTAAATAGTATTTTTATGTTAATAATTATTATATATAATTGATTCTATAATAGATAACATTAATTTCAAAACCACATTAATATATGCATATATATATTATTATTATTGCATAATTATTTGCCAGAAAGATTTTTTTATCTACTTTTGTTTAGAATTAATCTAAATAGTGCATTATGAATAAATATAAAGTATCAAACGAGTGTATTGCTTGCAGAGCGTGTGTTGAAGTAGCAAGCGATAATTTTAAGATTAACAATAATAACATTGCTTTTCTTAAAAAACAGCCACAAAATGAAAAAGAAAAAGAAGAATGCGAAGAAGCTCTTTCTATATGCCCAGTAAATGCAATTTCGAAATATAAAGAGAAAAAAGCAAGTTCGACAAAAGCAATTATTGCAAGTTCAAACATTAAATCTACTTTAGACAAACATCCTGAGTTAAAACAGGTTTTATCGGATTTGTCGCCCAAATTCAAAAAAATGCAAAACCCGGCATTGTATAATACATTAGCTCGTTTTGCTAATTTCAACGATGCAGCAAAGATGACAGGTATATCGGTATGCGAAATATTACATACTATAAATAATTACCTTGGTTTAGAAGACAAATTAATAAGTAGTATGCCCGAATGCATAAAAAAAGAAACAGAAATAATTGAAAAGAAAAGTGTTGCCATTTCGTGGGAAGAAAGTGCAGAACTATATATATACAACAATAATACTGTTGAAGAATTAATACAAAAAGTTTCTGAGCTTGAGCCACAACAGAATATCGTTATTATTTCTATTGATAAACCAAACGAGTTATTTAAAGTAGCCTCCGGCTTAGACTTACTTTTTAATATTGAAAAAAACAGAGAATACAGAATTTCAATTTTTAATAATCGTAAAATTGAAAAATTAATTCCTTGGCAAGAGAGAAAAGAAGATTTCGAAATTCTTGATGTAAGTACTCTAGAAAGCGATCCATTTGATATTATATTAAAAAAAGCTTACAAAATAAAAGAAGACAATGGCTTCGTTCTGATACAAGATTTTGAGCCCCTACCAATGATTAATATGCTTTCTGAAATGGGCTATGAGCATCTTAGCGAAAAAAATATTTCAGGCGGATATTCAATATATTTTCATAAAAAAATAAGCAAAAATCAAGAAAACGAAGAATCATCAGAAAAAGTTGATGTCGTAATTCAATCTGCCACTCCAGTTGCTTACCCTGTAATTATGAGATTGCTTCAATCAGAAAAAATTAGAAAAAGCATAAATATTAAAGAACTTAAGGTTTGGGAAGAAACAGAAAAACATCTTGCTTGGATTTCAAATGGGAAAGCCGATATTAGTTTTTCGGCTCTTATAACTTCAGCAAAATTAAGAAATAGCGATATTAAAATTCCCGCACTTTTTGTCTGGGATAATTTTGTTCTACTCAGTCGTTCAAAAGCTAAAAATTTTGAAGATATAAAAGGAAAAGAAATTTATACTCCATTATTCGAAGAAGCTCCACCTGCAAAAATCACCAAATATTTAATTCAAGCAAGTGGTTTAGATTCTAAAGATTTCAAATTTGTTTTCGGCAAACCTTTTGGTCGTCCCGAAGAAATTTATAAAGATTTTGTTACAGGAAAAGCCGATACAGTAATTCTACGCGAACCGGAAGCAAGTTATGCTATAAAAACTATGCGAGACCGCAACGAAGAGATTTCAATAATATCTTTTAATAAATTATGGAACGATATTAATAAAGGTTTTGGCAGTTTCCCTAATGCAGGACTAGTATTAAAAGGAGAATTTGCAAGAAAACATCCAGAGTTAACACAAGTACTTTTAGAAGAACTAAAATCGACAATTAACTGGGTAAACGAAAACAGAAAAGCATCTGCAGAACTGTCTTTCGATATGATGCGTCAGCCTGTTGATAGAATAGAATTGTTCTTAGATCGTGTAAATTTTGAATGGGTAGAAGGCAAACCATTAATCGAAAAAGTTAAGCAATATTTCGATATTCTTAATAAACACAATATTGTAAATATGAAAATAGATGATGATTTCTTAGATATTTTTAGAATGAACAAAGGAAATAGTTCAGCTAAATATCTCAAGTAACTGAAAATATAAACTTTGCCAAAGTAATTTTTTAAAATATTGTGTTAATTATTAGAACCATATCTATTTTAAAACTAAAACTTTGGGAGAGTATCCCGAAAAAATATAAAAATATAAAAATAAATAAAATGAGTAAACTAATAAATGAACTTAAACAGGAACATGAAACTTTTATTAATACTCTTAATGAGTTAAAAAAAGTTAGTGTAACATCTACTAAAGGAATAGAGATAATATCGCAATTTAAAATCGCAATATTATCTCATTTAGCTAAAGAAGACAGGTTATTATATCCTCCATTATACGAAAAAGCCAAATCTAATTTATCGTTAAAAAAAGCACTTGATACTTTTGCAACAAATATGGATGAAATAACTGAATATTCTAATAATTTTTATGAGAAATACACTAATAATAACATAGATAAAACAGAATTTTTAAACGATATTACTAAATTCATAATATTGTTTAAAGAAAGAGTTATGAAAGAAGAAGTTATAATATTTAAGGCCTATGAAAAGTTTCAAATAAACTAATTTTTAATTTTTTAATAAAGCTCACTAAAGAAACATAAAGAAAACAAAACGCATTTTATTTAACTAATACACTATTAGTTAACAAATCTTAATCAAATGGAATCAGACATAAAAATAGCTCAAGGTGCAAACATTCAACCTATTGTTGATATTGCAAAGAAATTAGGAATTTCGGAAGACGATTTAGAATTATATGGAAAATATAAAGCTAAATTACCCTTAAAATTAATTGATGAAGAAAAAGTAAAAAAAGCCCAATTAATTCTTGTTACAGCCATTACTCCCACTCCTGCAGGAGAAGGAAAAACAACCACATCGATTGGTTTAACTCAAGCATTAAATAAATTAGGAAAGAAAACAACTGTAGTATTGCGAGAACCATCTTTAGGTCCTGTTTTTGGAATTAAAGGAGGAGCTGCAGGAGGAGGAAATTCGCAAGTAATACCAATGGAAGATATAAATCTTCATTTTACAGGAGATTTATCAGCTATTGAAAAGGCACATAATTTGTTAGCTGCTCTTATAGATAATAATATCCAGTCGAAAAAAGAAAATCTTAATATCGACCCAAGAACCATTGAATGGAAGCGTGTTATGGATATGAACGAACGTGCTTTACGCAATATTGTTATTGGTTTAGGTGGCGAAAAACAAGGTGTTCCTCGAGAAACAGGGTTTAATATTACAGCAGCTTCAGAGGTAATGGCAATTCTTTGTCTTGCTGAAAATCTGACGGATTTAAAAAAACGACTAGGAAATATATTTATTGGTTATACATACAAAGGAAAAGCTATTTTTGCTCGCGACTTAAAAGCTGAAGGGGCAATGACAGTACTTTTAAAAGATGCTATTAAACCAAATCTAGTTCAGACTTTAGAAGGAAACCCTGCAATTATCCATGGAGGTCCGTTTGCAAATATTGCCCAAGGAACCAATACAATTATAGCAACAAAAATGGGAATGACACTCAGCGACTGTGTTGTTACCGAAGCCGGATTCGCTAGCGAATTAGGAGCAGAAAAGTTTTTTAATATTAAAGCACAAATTGGCAAATTAAAACCTAATGCTGTAGTAATTGTAGCAACAATTAGAGCATTAAAATACCATGGCGGAATTAAATTATCCGATTTAAAGACTGAAAATTTAAGCGCATTAGAAAAAGGTTTCGAAAACTTAGATAAACATATCGAAAATATGACATATTACGGTTTCAAACCAGTTATTGCCATTAATAAGTTTTCGTCGGATACAGATGCAGAAATTGAACTACTAAAAAATCATTGCAATAATTTAAATATCGCTGTTGCTTTAAACGAAGCATGGGAAAAAGGTGCCGATGGAGCTATCGAACTAGCAAAAAAAATAATTGAAACAGTTCCTGAATGTCCTTCTTGTTTTGAACCTCTATATAAGTTAGATTGGAGTTTCGAAGATAAAATAGAAACTATAGCAACTAAAATGTATGGTGCTAAAAATGTAGAATATTCAATAAAAGCTAAAAGACAATTGCAAAAAATTACAGATTTAGGATTTGGTAATTTTGCGGTTTGTATAGCAAAAACACAAAAATCATTGTCGGATGATGCACATAAAAAAGGACGTCCGAGAGATTTTACTATTAAAATAAGAGAAATTGAACTTTCATCAGGAGCCGGATTTATTGTTCCTATTGCAGGAACAATAATGCGTATGCCGGGACTACCCAACATACCATCGGCAGAAAAAATAGACATTGATGAAAATGGACATATAACAGGCTTGTTTTAAGCACATTACAACAGTTAAGCTATTGAAAAATTAAAACAATTATTCAACTACTTTTAAAACAATTTTTTTTGGAATAACAAACTATAAATTTTCAATTAGAATTTCATGAAAATTATCAATAAAAAAATATGTCAAATAATTTTTAGATAATATGAATTAAACTTACCTTTACCTTTGAATTAAATAATAAAAAAATAATTACAATGAAAAAAGGAACAGTAAAATTCTTTAATGAATCAAAAGGATTTGGATTTGTTACAGAAGATGACACAAATGAAGAATACTTCGTACACGTTTCAGGGTTAATTGACGAAATTCGTGAAGGTGACGCAGTAGAATTTGAATTAAAAGAAGGTAAAAAAGGATTAAACGCAGTAGATGTTAAAGTAATCTAATATTTATACTTTAATTTATTCAATTAACAAAAGCCTGTATGATACAGGCTTTTTTTCTTTCGCTAAACTAAAGATTACTAATAAAACAAAATTAAGCAAATTCTATAATGAAAACTTTCACAGCAATAGACTTTGAAACAGCAACAGGTAAAAAAAATTCTGCTTGTGCAGTTGGAATTGTTACAGTAGAAAATGGGAAAATAATTGACGAATTTCATACCTTAATTCAGCCTCCCGAAAACGAATACAATTGGCACAATATTAATGTACATGGAATTACTGAAGCTGATACTGTTAATGCTCCATTTTTTAACGAAGTTTATCCTGAAATAAAAAAAAGACTTTTCGGAAGGACCATTGTAGCTCATAACGAATCATTCGACCGTAGTGTATTGCGAAAGACAATGAAAAACTATAGCTTAGATTATTCCGAATTGAATATTGAAGACCAATGGGATTGTACTCTTAAAATATACCGAGCAAAAGGCTATAAACCCGCAAGTCTAGATGCTTGCTGTAAAATTCAAGGCATAAAATTAAATCACCACGAAGCACTCTCTGATGCTAGAGCGTGTGCAATGCTTTACCTAAACCAATAATACTGTTATCTATATCATATTCTTATATTAATTAAAACATGCTTCGAACACAGATTTTATTTAAATAAAAATATTTTTATCAAATCTATTAATTCTTTTAGTTAATTAAATTTATTATTCGTAATATTGCGAACACAAAATCTAATTATGAAGAAAAACACAGATAGTTTTACTGAGAAACAAAAACTTTTAGCACGTTTTGCAAAAGCAATGGGGCATCCTGTTCGTATTTATATTCTCGAACAATTATCAAAGCAAGCATGTTGTTACAGTGGCGATTTATCAGAGGTATTACCAATAGCAAAATCAACTCTTTCTCAACATCTTAAAGAATTAAAAAAAGTTGGTTTAATTCAAGGAGAAATTGAACCACCAAAAATAAAATATTGTTTAAATAGAGAGAATTGGGAATTTGCTCAAGAACTTTTTAAACAATTATTTCAATTATAATTTTTTTATTAAATATATTGTTCGTGTTTTTGCGAATTACAAACAATAATTAAATTAGAAACAAAAGAAACAATTATTAATCCTAACTTAAACATATATAAAGAACATAAATAAAATAACAAATATGAAGATTCTAATTCTTTGCACAGGTAATAGTTGTCGCAGTCAAATGGCTGAAGGATTTCTAAAATCGTTTAATAAAGATTTACTTGTGTATTCGGCAGGAACCAAACCAAGCAAGCATGTCCATCCAAAAGCAATAAAAGTTATGTCTGAATTAGGCATTGATATTCAAAATAATCATCCAAAATCGGTAAACAAATATCTTAACAAAAGTTTCGATTATGTTATTACTGTTTGTGGTGGAGCAAAAGAAATTTGTCCAGTGTTTTCGGGAAAGGTAGAAAATCGCTTACACATTGGTTTCGACGACCCTGCTGAAGCTACAGGAACCGAAGAACAAATTTTTTCAGAATTTATTCGCATTAGAGACGAAATAAAAAAGGATTTCTATAAATTTTATGTAAAAAAAATATATGACTATCCGTGACTTACCTAATTCAGAGATTGATTTCTTCATTTTCCCCATCCCCAAAGGGAGTGAAGAAAATCAATTTATTCCCTTTAGGGTTCAGGGCAAACAAATTGATTTTCAACATATATCTCTTGTAAATAAGTATATAAGCGAACATTAATTTAAAAATTAAATAATGGATTACATAATTTTTATAATATCTTTCTTTGCAGCCTTTGTGTTTTCTCTTGGAGGCGTTGGTGCTGCTATAATATTAATTCCAATATTGGTTTCTTTAGGTTTCCCTATAAATATTGCAAAACCAATAGGTCTATTTTACAATACAATAAGTCTCACAGGTGCAAGTATTTCGAATATTAAAAATAAACGTTTAGATTTTAAGCTTGGTATTCCTATAATTATCTTTTCGTTTATTTTTGCAATTGTTGGGGCATATATTTCGCAATTTATATCGAGCAAAATTATTCTTGTTTTATTTATTGCTTTTCTATTCTTTTCAGGTTTTATGTTTTTGTTTTATACAAAAAAACAAACAGAGAATTATAGTACAAATAAGCCTTATATTTTACTGTCGTTAATTGGTGCATTTGCAGGTTTGCTCTCCGGATTACTTGGTATAGGTGGTGGTGGAATTATTTCTCCTCTAATGCTTATGCTTGGTTTTAATCCAAAAAAAATTGCAACAATAACAGCTTTTGTTGTTCCATTCTCGTCGTTTTCAGGTTTTCTTACTTATTGGTCGATGGGAAATATAAATTGGCATGTTCTTATAATAGCATCGGTAGCAGGAATTACAGGAGCAAGTCTTGGAACAATATTTATGCATAAAAAACTAAATCCAAGTACTGTTAAGAAAATCCTTGCTATTATTCTATTAATAATGGCAGTTAAATTAATATTTACAATTTTATAAAAAACTAATCACAATGGATGAAATATTAAAAAAAATGAACTTAGAATTCCTTGGTACAGGAAAACACAAAATTTCTATTAATTTTTTTTTAGAAAAGGAAAATACCATTTTACTAGATGTTAGAACAAAAGAAGAAGCTGAAACTTTAAGTTTCAATCTTAAGCATTTTAATATTGATGTTATAAATATCCCAATAAACGAATTACCTGAAAGATATAATGAATTATCGAAAAGTAAATTTATTGGAACTTTTTGTTCTTCGGGAACACGTTCTGCATGGGCATACTTATATTTACAATCGAAAGGTTTTACTAATGTAAAATGGATAGAAGCAGGCAACGAAGAATTTGCTGCACTTTTACAACCTGGACTAATATATAAACAAAAACTAAAATAATTTTTTTACTCTAATAGCTCTTTGAGCTTTTGTAAACAATTAATAATTAAAATAAAATGGAAAAAACAGAAAAAACAAACCCAAAAGATTGGTTAATACTAGGTCAAAAATTTCATGGACATAAATGTCCTGCAATGCCAAACGGATTAAGAGTAGGTGCAGCAGCAATGAATAAATTAGAAGTAACTCGTACCGGAGATAGTGCTTTGTTTGCAATTCTCGAACTTGGAGAAAACCATTGTGCCACATGTTTTGCCGATGGTATTCAAGTAATTACCGGTTGTACATTTGGAAAAGGTAATATTACTAAAACAAATAAAGGTAAATGGGGATTAACACTTATTGATAAAAAAACAAACAGGGCTGTGCGAGTTACACCAAAGGCTGAAGCCATGCTACAAACTAAAAAAACCCATTTCTTTAAAAATTATCGTGAGAAAGGTGTTCCTCCAACACAAGTTCCCGATGAAGTTGTTCAACCTCTTATAGACAAAGTAATGAATGCTCCAGAAGAAATGATAATGTGTATTTCTGATGTATTTGAATATATCTGGAAAGAACCGGTTCATTCTTTTAACAGCTTTGCTTGCGAAGAATGTGGAGAAATGGTTGTAGCAGAATACTCAAGTATAAAAGGGAAGAAACACGTTTGTATGGATTGTGTCAATAAATAAATTGCGAAAATTAGTAAGATGAATTTGTTAACAAAAAAATTATCATTCTTAGATCGAAATCTCTCTATTTGGATTTTTCTTGCCATGCTTTTTGGTGTAGGATTAGGATATCTTTTTCCTGAAGTAGCTAATTTCTGGAATAGCATGAATAGAGGAACAACAAATATTCCAATAGCTATCGGACTAATTGTTATGATGTATCCACCTTTGGCAAAAGTTAAATACGAAGAATTAAAAGATGTATTTCGCAATCGTAAAATTTTACTTTTATCATTAGTACAGAACTGGGTAATTGGTCCTGTACTAATGTTCTTCCTTGCAATTGTTTTTTTACACAATTATCCGCACTACATGACAGGTCTAATACTCATAGGACTAGCTCGCTGTATTGCTATGGTTATTATTTGGAACGATTTAGCAAAAGGCGATACTGAATATGCAGCAGGATTAGTAGCGTTTAATAGCATTTTTCAAGTACTTTTCTTTTCTATTTACGCTTATGTATTTATCACTATTTTGCCCGGAAAATTTGGTTTACAATCTTCCGAGATAGATATTACAATAGGCGAAATTGCAAAAAGTATTTTTATTTATCTAGGAATTCCTTTCCTTGCCGGGATAATAACACGTTATTCTTTAATAAAAGTAAGAACTAAAGAATGGTATAATAATAAATTTATTCCTAAAATAAGTCCTTTAACATTAATAGCACTATTATTCACAATTTTTGTAATGTTTTCGCTAAAAGGCAATTACATTGTAAAGCTCCCATTTGATGTTGTTAGAATTGCAATTCCTCTTATAATATATTTTGTTGTTATGTTTTTTGTGTCCTTTTTTATAAGCAGAAAGATGGGTACCGATTATAAAAAAACTACAACGCTCTCTTTTACAGCAGCAAGTAATAATTTCGAATTAGCTATTGCTGTATCTATTGCTGTATTTGGAATTAACTCGGGAGAAGCATTTGCTGCCGTTATCGGTCCTCTTGTAGAAGTCCCTGTGCTTATTCTTTTGGTAAAAGTGGCACTAAAAATGAAAAACAAATATTTCGATAAGTAAAATTAATTCTACTTTGACAGATTATGCTTTAACACAAAATCAATCTGTTTTTACCCTTGCTCCCTAAAAGGAACAGATTGATTTTTTAGCTTTCTCCCTTTAGGCTTAGGGACGAAAAAAGCTAAAAAATCTTAATTATATTAGTTCTGTTTTATAAGATTGTGGAAAATCAGATTAATACAATAAATAAGTGTCAAAAAATCATACATTGTATAAGCATTTACTTATTTTCAAGTTCATAACAAACTTAATATAAGCACTAAATGAAATTCCACAGTATCTTAAAACAAAACCATTATGTTTAATGCATCAAAGTAAAATTAATCTATAATATTTATAAAAAGAAAAAATAGCAATTATAAAAATAATATCTATTGTTATAACAAATATTTTTCATTTCGCATTATTTAGCTTAATTTTACTATTCTTTAATACATATAATATTAGAAAAAACTAAAAACAAATAAATTATGAAAAAAGTTTCATCAACAATTTTAATCGTAGGCGGTGTTTTTTTATTAGCACTAATAATATTTGGAAGTTCAGCCTTTGTAACATTACAACCTGGAGAGAGAGGAGTTATCTTCAGAAAATTTACAACAGGATTAGATAAAGAAAATATTTATCAACCCGGGTTTCATATTATTGCTCCATGGAACGACATGCACGTTTATAATGTAAAAGAGCAAAAGAATGAAGAAAGTATGGATGTCCTTGATAAAAGTGGATTATCGGTAAGTGTTGATATTTCTATCAGATACAATCCAACATATAATAAAATTGGTTATTTACACGAAACTTTCGGAAAGAATTATTTAAACCAACTAATTATTCCCGAAGTTAGATCAACCGTTAGAAGAGTTGCCGGAAGATATACTGCCGAAGAGATATATTCAACAAAAAGAAAAGATGTTGAAGATGCAATAATTCATGAAACACGCACAGTTTTAGATAAGAACAACATTCAAATGAAAGCTTTGCTAATACGTTCGATAAATTTACCTACTCAAATTAAAAAAGCTATCGAAGATAAACTTCAAAAAGAACAAGAAGCCTTAGCTTATCGATATAAATTAGACAGAGAAAAAAGCGAAGCAGAAAGAAAACGTATTGCTGCCGAAGGTGAAGCAATAGCAAATAAAATTATTAATAATAGTTTAACTACTAATTTATTAAGAATGCGTGGTATAGAAGCAACAGTAAAACTATCGGAATCGGAAAATACTAAAGTAATTATTATTGGAAGCGGAAAAGATGGTTTACCCTTAATTTTAGGTAACAACTAATATTTACATTAAAAAAATAAAAAAAAGACTATTCAAAAAGTAAAGTTTCAAGTATTTATGTCATATTGAGCTTGTCGAAATATCTCATTTTTTAACTAATAGATTAACTTCGTTGAGCTCGTTTCACTTGGTTCTTCGACTTCGCTCAGAATGACAATAATTTGGTCTTTTTGAATAGTCTTTTTTTTATAAGTATTTTTATTACCTATTTTCTTCTGTAAATTTTCTACCTGCTCGAAGAGCTGCAATATTTAAATCAACAATCTTCTCTCCTTTTCGTCCGAATATTTTTCTTAATCCTTCTTCTAAGCTTTCGAAAGGAATATTAATAAAAGGACTTGCAGCACCTAACATTACAATATTCGACGAACGCTTTGAACCTATCTCAGCAGCAATACTATCGGCATCGATAAGGATATAATTCTTTTGCTTTTTAATTTCGTTTATTACCTCATCTTCGTTCGGATAATTAGGAATATTATTATAAGGAGTAGTATTAGTAACTAACCAACCATCTTTCGAAAGAAAAGGCAAATATCTTAACGATTCCATTGGTTCTACCGATAAAATTATATCTGCTCCACCTTTAGGAATAAGATCTGAAAAAATTTCATTATCAGAAATTCTCATATTCGATTGCACATCACCACCTCTCTGACTCATGCCATGAACTTCTGCTTGTTTTAAATATAAATTATTATCTAAGGCAGCCATCCCAATTGTTGCGGCAATAGATAAAATTCCCTGACCACCAACTCCGGCTAATATTAAATCTGTTTTCATATTATTAAAATTTGTGACTTGCTTTTAAATTTTGGACACAAGTTTTTTATTATTGCTTTCGTGTGTCGTATTAATTCTCGGCTTAGCCTGTTTTTATAAGTTAAGATCCTTAACTCTTGCTATTAACTCTTTATTTCTCATAGTTTGCACACACTGTCTTCTAGGAACAATAACAGAAACACCATCGTATGCTAACTCTTCTTTAATAAGTTCTATCATTTCTTCCATATTTTTTTTAGTAGGCTTAAACACTCGTATATGTTCAGGTTTTACTCCCACACCTTGACATATATCTTCTATTTTACCTAATGCTTTTGAGTCTTGTCCGCCTGTCATTCCCGCAACATAATTATCAGAAATAATAACAGTAATAGGGCTGTTTTCGCTAACAGCATCGATTAATCCGGTAATTCCGGAGTGAGTAAAAGTAGAATCTCCAATTACAGCAACAGCAGGAACAAGACCGGCATCCGAAGCTCCTTTGGCCATAGTAATCGAAGCACCCATATCAACACAAGAATTAATAGCATTATATGGAGCTAAAGCACCTAATGTATAACAACCAATATCGGCAAAAACTCTTCCTTTTCCATACTCTTTAATTGCTTCGTTTAAGGCTAAATAAGCGTCAATATGTCCACAACCCTGACACATTGCAGGTGGACGAGCTTCAACAATTGAAGGAATTTCTATGTCATTTACAGAATCTAACCCCAAAGATTTAGCTACTAGAGTAGGATTTAATTCTCCATCGCGAGGCAAAGCTCCATCTAATCGTCCTGTTATTAGAGTACCGGTTTCCTGATATCCTTTTAACATCTCCTCTACTATTGGAGCTCCTTCTTCGAGAACTAAAACTTTATCGCAATCTTTTAATAACTTATTTACTTTATCTCTAGGAATAGGATATTGACTAATTTTTAATACAGGATGATTTAATTTCTTATCCTGATAGTTATCCATAAGATAATTATATGCGATACCACAAGCTATAATTCCCAGCGATTTATCATCGGCATCGTAATAATTATTATAATCAGATTTCTCAGAAAAAGCTTCCATATTAATCTGATTTGCTAATAATCCTTTATAATTAACCCTTGCAATTGCCGGCAATAATATAAACTGCTTTGGATTTTCGGGTAAAGAACCTTCATTTTGTTTTTTCAATTCCATTGTCTCCACTCCTGCTCTCGAATGAGCAAGACGTGTAGTGATTCTAAGCATTACAGGCACTTTTAGTTTCTCTGATAACTCGAATCCGTAATACGCCATTTCATATGCTTCTTGCTGATTTGTAGGCTCAAGAATAGGAATCATTGCAAATTTTGCATAAAATCTTGAATCTTGCTCGTTTTGTGATGAGTGCATTGATGGATCATCTGCCGAAACAACAATCAGCCCTCCATTTACTCCTGTAATAGCAGAATTCATAAAAGCATCGGCAGCAACATTTAATCCTACATGCTTCATACAAACCATAGAGCGTTTGCCGGCATACGACATTCCTAAAGCCGCTTCCATAGCTGTTTTTTCGTTTGCCGACCACTTGCTATGTATATTTTTCTCGTTAGCATATTCCGATGCCTGAACATATTCTGTAATTTCTGTTGAAGGAGTTCCAGGGTAAGCATAAACACCGGACATACCTCCATCTAAGGCTCCTTGAGCAATTGCTTCGTCGCCTAATAATAGTAATTTTTGCATATTTTTTATTTTTTTTATTCGGTAATTAATAAGATAAGCTTGTAAGTTATTGTTACTTACAATATGATAATGAAGTGATATTATAAACCTCCAAAACGCTTTAAATAGCCTATTTGGATAGCCAAAACATAATAAAAAACAATTCTACTTGTATTCATAGTAATAATTTATTTTTAGTAAATACTTGAATAACTAACAGTATTACATAAGGCAAAATTACAAATTATTTTAAGAACAACTTATAATTAAAATTATTCTTTTAAACATAAAATTAGTTGTGATAAATGTCAATAATATAAATACCCCATGTCTAATGTATTTAGCACAGAATATTTGCCGTTAATAAGCACCGACAACATGTCGGCGCGAGCTGGAATAATACTAAGATAAAACCAAGTAAATTTTTAGATGACTTACCAAATATAGACACACAAGAAATTACTGTTGATGTTGTTCCGTTTTGGGGTGATGTTGAAAATTTTGAAATCGGTATTACAAGACAAGATTTTAGGATAAAAGCACAATTAGTAAATACGTTTAGTATTTTTGGTAGTGTATTTACTGATGCTTATAATGATAGATGGGCAGCCAATTGGGAGTCTGATAATGAAGTACATGCGGTAGAACAATTATATAGAAAATATAATGGTGACCCGAATATTTATATTAAGAGTAAAAGAATTGCAAAAATTACTGAAAAAATATATTATTATCCAAATACCATAACTGATACTGTAATTAGCGCAGGTGGTGATGATTTAGCAGCAAAAATGAAAGTTTTAGATGAAAGTCAATATACAATACATAAAAAAGATGGTGAATTTGTTTTTATTATAAATTGTAATCGTAGAAAAATAATTAAAAATGAAGCTGGTGATGATGTTGTTGTTGGTGATGGTTATTCTGGTGGAATTTATACTGAATTTAAAGGTTTTATTACCTTAGAAATTATTGAAGATGATTTAAGTACACCTAATAAAAAATATAAACATGTTATTGGTTCAAATAATTATTCAGTTACAATCTTTAGAACTAAAATAAAAATACCTCAACACGCAGCAAGAAATCAAGGTTTTCAAAGTAGAACTGCATATCATAAAGATTGGAGTAATATACACCATACTTTTGAATCAGGAAAAATATATAGTATTGCAAGATTTCATGGTTTAGTTGCAAATACTAGTGGGTCTCAAACAGGGACTGCTGATAAAGGATATGAAGATAGTGATAGTAAAAATTCATTACAACAAG
Source organism: uncultured Bacteroidales bacterium (assembly GCA_964504155.1). Lineage (GTDB taxonomy): Bacteria > Bacteroidota > Bacteroidia > Bacteroidales > UBA12077 > CAZDCZ01. The sequence continues at coordinate 14,750 of CAZDCZ010000069.1, forward strand.
ACCCATATTGGAATGTAGGTGTAATAAGTTCAGACTCAGATGAAGGTAATGACGAATACGAATTTCCAAGCAATGGAAATAGAAGTTCATCAAGTAGCGTAACGCTATTTGGTAATAATTGGTTGAATTTTTCAATTCATTTACCAAATATTGGATATGTACATACACCAAATTTTGGTTATATGAGGACAAATAGTTGGTTTCAAAGATATAATGGTGGTTTTGATGATAGATGGACTCAAAATAATGATTATCTCATTGGTGAAACTGAAACTAACAGTAAATGGTATATGCGTTCTGACCTACAGTGGACTGATATTATTGAAGTTCCTGAAAGTGATATTAAAATATTTAATAATTATGATAAAAAGGGATTTGATACTAGTGATGCCTATTTTTATGGTAAAACATTACTTGGTGATTATCGAAATGGTAATACATCACCTACTTGGGGTGGTGACCCATGCCCAATAAATGGTGGTGGTAAAAATGGTAATCAAGTTAGTAGTAGTAATCTTAAAGACCAAAAATTTTATTTTTATAAAGGACACGATACAGCAGATTCAATTAAATTTGTTGCAACTGTACTTAATATTGCATAATAAAAAAAACCCACTTAATTTAAGTGGGTTTTAATTTTTTTATAAAAAATTACTTTTCCCAAGTATATATAGCATTATCTAATAAATAATCTAAACCTTGTGGTTCAATTAATTGTGCAATTAATCTTTTAGTTGTTTTATT
>CAZDCZ010000070.1:0-11640 GCA_964504155.1 uncultured Bacteroidales bacterium
CAAATAAAAGCGTTGCCATAATTTCAATTGCCATAATGGCAACATGGAAAAATGTTGGGCTATATGTTATATTATTTTTAGTAGGCTTGCAAACAGTACCACAAGCATATTATGAAGCAGCAGATGTCGAAGGTGCAAGCCAGTGGCAAAAGTTTTGGCATATCACATTACCTGCCATTAATCCTACAATCTTTATGGTTGTAATTCTTTCTACAATTGGCGGATTCAGTCTTTTTATTGAACCATATATTATGACAAGCGGAGGACCTTTAAATAGCACTTTATCTGTTATGTTATATATTTACAAACAAGCCTTTGAATTTTATCATATGGGATATGCTGCCACAATAGGAATATTTGTTTCTGTTGTTATTATGTTAGTTGTTGTAATTCAGAAATACACAATAGAAAAAAATAATTGAATAAATTTATTTTAAAAATGAAAATTAGAAAAATCATAACACATATATTATTAGCAGTAGCGGCAATAAGTTTTTTGTATCCTTTTTTTTGGATGATTGTAGCTTCTTTTACTCCTGAAAAAGAAATTGGGACACTCGTATTTTTACCACAAAATTTTACCCTTGGTAATTACTCTCAGATGTTTGCCAAAATTCCAATTTTTAAATCGTTGTTAAATAGCACATTTGTAGCGAGTTGTTCAACTATTGGCGTTGTTGTTTTTGGTTCAATGGTTGGCTTTGCCCTTGCAAAATTAAACTTTAAAGGAAGAGATTTATTGTTTTTTATTATAATTTTCACAATGACTCTTCCTTTTCAGATAACATTAATACCTAACTATATTTTAATGATAAAATTTCGATGGGTAGATACTTTTGCAGCTCTTATAATTCCGGCTCTTAACAGTGCATTTGCCATAATAATGTTTAGACAGATATTCAAAGCAATTCCTAATGATTTGATTGATGCTGCCAGAGTTGACGGATGTGATGACTTAACAATAATTTTTAGAGTATTGTGGCCAAATATTATACCAACAATTATAACTGTGGCATTAATAACTTTTATGAATTCATGGAATGACGTATTATGGCCATTAATTGTAATAAGAAAATCAAACTTAATGACTATGCCACAATTAGTTACCTTGTTTGCCGTGGGAGGACAATCAGAAGGGCAATTAGGAGTAAAATTAGCATCAGCAGTATTACTTGCTACACCAATTATGATTGCATATTTATTTTTTCAAAAATATTTTATAAAAAGCATGGCATCTTCCGGAATTAAAGGATAAAAAAATTAACAATAAAAATTATTAGAAAATACAGAAATATGATTAATGTAGAAAGAACAAATATTAATATTATATCAAAATCAGAGAGAGTAATTCCTTTGTTTATTGAGTTAGACACCGAAGAAAGAATAAAAAATCTTGCAGATAAAATCGCTACTTTAGATGAGAATATTGCAAATAGTACATTAAATAAAGTTTTAAAAGAATTTGAAAATAGACATGTAAAATTAAAGGAAGTATTATTACAACATTATAAAAATATTGAATCACTTGTTCCTTCACCGGAAAATCAATCGCTACAAAAAAAATTATTATTAGGCACTTATCTTACGAAAGAATATTCTGTTGAATCTGCTGCTTTATTTAATCCTTCTATTGTGGCTCATCCAAATCAAAATAATTTAAAAAAAGGTGAGCTTCGTTTTGTTCTAAGTTTAAGAGCAACCGGCGAAGGGCATATCTCTTCTATTGAGTTCAGAACAGGAATTATTTCTAAAGAAGGGAATATTACTTTAGATCCCATGTCTTCGGATGTTATGTGTTTTGGTAAAGTTGAAAACACAAATTTTCAAAAGAAGTTTTTAATAAAACGAATTGAATTTTATGAAAATATCGATAAATCAATAATAGATTTGTTCCCTGAAAATTTCTCAAGGCAAGAAGCTTTACAAATAATTAGTAATATTGACAGTAACAAAACAGATAACAAAGAAACCGAAACAGCATTATTTGATATCTTCGATACTAACTATGATATCTCTTTTGAAGAGAATATTGAAATAAATAACCGTGTTATTTTCCCAAAATCAAAAGCTGAAAATATGGGCATGGAGGATGTTCGATTTGTGAAATTTTCAGATGGAGATAAACCAAAATATATTGGAACGTACACTGCTTATAATGGCAATAATATTCGCCCTCAAATAATAGAAACAGAAGACTTTAATCATTTTAAAATCAATTCGTTATATGGTAATGCCGCGTTTAATAAAGGCATGGCTCTTTTCCCTGAAAAAGTTAATGGTAAATATGTAATGATTGGCAGGCAAGATGGAGAAAATATATCTATAATGTTTTCTGATAATCTTTATTTCTGGGATAATTACAAGGTAATACAAAAACCACAATACGACTGGGATTTTCTACAATTAGGAAATTGTGGCAGTCCAATTAAAACATCAATGGGGTGGCTGCTTATAACACATGCTGTTGGACCTCTTAGAAAATATGTTATGAGTGCATCATTACTTGATTTAACCAATCCTGAAAAAGTTTTGAGCACATTGGATAAACCTTTTTTCATTCCTAACGAACATGAACGTGTAGGTTATGTGCCTAATGTAGTTTATACCTGTGGATTTTTGCAACATTACGGCAAATTGATTATACCATATGCTTTATCAGATATTTCATCAAGTTTTGCAATTACTAGTATTGAAGAAATATTAGATGAACTAAAATCAAACAAATTGCTATGCGAAAAGAAATAATTATTTTAATATTATTATCATCATTTTTTTTAAGCTCATGTGATAAAACATATGTAGATAATAATTCTTTAGTAAATACATATCATTTAGAACAATTATATCAGGAAATTAATATTAATGATAATAATTTAGGTGCAATTTGGATTTATTGTAATGCCCCTAATTATGAGGTTGTTACCGATGACGACGAAGGTTATACTTGCGTTGATGATGTTTCGCGGGCTTTAGTCTTTTATTGTCGCCAATATAAAATTGAATCGGAAATAAAATATCTTAATAAAATACAATCATTGACAAATTTCATTTTATATATGAAAGCTGATAATGGTTATTTTTACAATTTTATGTTCCCGAATGATGAAATAAATACAACACATCAAAATAGTACACCCACTCCAAATTTTTGGTCATGGCGAGCTTTGTGGGCTTTGTCTGAGCTTAATATGCTCGAATCTCCTGAGCTTGATGATTTAAAAAGCAAAACTGTTCCAATAATGGAAGAATTAATTGAAAAAATAAATCAACAATTTTCTAAACCATCAGAAACAACTATAATTGATGGCATCAATATAACTCAATATGCAATATCCCCGGGAGCTGATCAATTGTCAATTATTATCGTTGCACTTACTAATTATTATCAGACAAATAAATCGGCAATGCTTAAAAATTTAATTTTGAATTTAGGTCAAGCACTAACCAAAGATCAATTTGGGGATAAAGACACATTCCCATATTATGCTTTTATGAGTTGGGGTAATAAGTGGCATGCTTGGGGAAATATGCAAGCTTACGCATTATTATATTCAGGCAAAATATTACAAGATGACACATTAATAAATGCAGGACTAAACGAAGTAAAATATTTTTATCCTTATTGTATTAAAAAAGGTTTTATCAGTCAGTTCAGCATAGTAAATAATAATGATTCGTTAGTGATGGATGATTATAACCAATTTCCGCAAATATCATATTCTATAACTCCAATGATATATGCATCTTTAGAAGCATATGCAATTACTAAGGATAATACTTTTGCAATAGAAGCAGGTAATTTAGCAACATGGTTTTTTGGTAATAATCCGGCTAATCAAATTATGTACAATACAAACTCAGGTATAGCATTTGATGGTATAGATTTCGCAAATAACATTAATTATAATTCAGGAGCAGAATCAACTATTGAAGCTCTTTTGAGCATGCAAGCAATTGAATCAAATGAAATAGCAAAACAAATAATTAAGAACTATCGATAAAAATGAACTCTGTTATAAAAAATGTAGAAATACAAGGTGAAAAATACGAAATAGATTTAAACAATCCTGTTAAAAGGTTTTTAAACAATCCCATTTTAACATGCCATGACGTGAACGAAACTTGGGATAACCCTGCATTAAAAGTAATTACTGTACACAATGCCGGCGTTACTGAATTTGATAATAAAACAATTTTACTTTTTCGCTCTCATCTGCGTAATGGTATTTCACTTATTGGATTAGCAAAAAGCAATAACGGTTTATCAGATTGGAAAATTAGTCTCACACCTTTTCTTAAACCCTGTACAAAAAATGATAAAATAGCCGAGGGTTTAGATATTAATCAATTAATAGAAAACGAAAAAGGTGGGGTGGAAGACCCTCGAATAACAAAAATTAATGATACTTATTTTATTACATATAGTGCTTACCATGGAACAATAAAAGATAGAGTAAGAATTTCAATGGCAACAACTAAAGATTTTAAATCCATTGTCAGACATGGTGTGATAATGGATATTGACATGAGAAATGTTGTTATTTTCCCACAAAAGATAAACAATAAATTTGTTGCTCTTTTCAGACCAAATGATGATACAATTGATGTGACAGGTGGTAAATATTCGGAAATTAATATAGGTTATACCGATGACATTTTTAAAAAGAAGTGGCAACTTAAAAACGAACCGATAATGAAACAAGGTGGTGGACCCAGTTCTTTTTCCGATAAAATAGGTCCGGGAGCTCCTCCAATAAAAACAAAATATGGTTGGTTAAGCATTTTTCATGGTGTAAGAAAAACAATGGATGGCAATCCTTATGTGCTTGGTGTAATGCTTCATGATTTGGACAACCCTCAAAAAATAAGAGTTTCTAATATACCGGTTTTATTTCCTTCACAAGATGACTGTAAAATAAAAAGCTCAGATTATATTCATGTTCCAAATGTAGTTTTTAGTTGTGGCGCAAGAAGATTAAACGATGGAACAATTTATATTTATTATGGCGGCAACGATACTGTTTTAAATGTTGCAATTAGTCATGAAGATATTTTAGCTGAGTTATGTAATAAATATCCCCAAAATGCATTAACAGGGGAGCCTTTGTATAATATTTAAATCGGGAAATTAAAGATGGAGAAATTTAAATTTGATAAAATTATTCTTAAACCGGAAGATATTGATCTCTCATATTCTCCCTTAAGAAGAGATGTTGATATAGATACTTATGTTTTGGGTGCTTTCAATCCCGGAATGGCAAGACTGAAGAATGGAAATTTAATTCTGATGGTACGAGTTGCCGAAGCATTGAAAAATACAATTCAATCAGGAAAAATTTTTTGCATACGAAAAGATACAAAAAAAGGATATGTTGTCGATGGATATAAGCTTGAAGATGTTGATGTTTCAGATCCGCGCATCTTTGTAATAAAAAAATATTTACCAACCCCAGTGTGTGCTGTTACTTCAATTTCTTGGATATTGCCTGTTGAAATTAGCCAAGATGGTAACGAAATAGTTAAAATTCATTACGATAAAATTATTTCACCTCAAGAGAGTTTTCAAGAATATGGAATTGAAGATGCAAGAGTTTCTCACATTGACGATAAATATTATATGACTACTTGCTCTGTAAGCTCCGAAAGACAATGTACTACACTTTATTCGTCAAGCGATGGATTGAATTATAATTTAGAAGGAATTATACTAGACCATCAAAATAAAGACATGCTTTTGTTTGAAGGCAAGATTAATGATTTATATTATGCTATGACCCGACCATTGGGATTTCTTTATTTTGTTACACCTAAAGATAGTCTTTATAACCCCGGACCGTCAATAAATCTATCAAAATCAAAAGATTTATTGTATTGGAAACCGGAGGATAAACCTTTTATTCGTGCAAATAAGGAATCTGTGATGTTCGAAAAAATTGGTGGAGGGGCACAACCAATTCTGACACCACAAGGTTGGCTTATTTTATTTCATGGAGTTGAAATAAAGAACAACTCTGAAATTTACAGAACATATTGGGCTGTTCTTGACAAAAACGACCCTACCAAAATATTACATTCTGAAATGCAAACGCCTTTGTTAGAAGTAAATAATAAACTCACAAAAGATATGAAAGAAAATGTTTATCTTAATAATGTTGTGTTTACAACGGGAATAGTAGAGTCTAAGGATAATTACATAGTTGCTTCGGGGGAATTAGACCTTTGTGTAAGAATTACACATATCCCAAAATCAAGATTTAAAATTTAATCTCGGTTTATATATATTATAAATAACGCTTTAGTTAATTTTTTTAAAATCATGGCAGAAATAAAATTTGAAAATGTATCTAAGATATATGCTGATAAAACAGTAGCAGTCGATAATATTAACCTTAATATTAAAGATAAAGAATTTATTGTATTAGTAGGTCCGTCAGGATGTGGGAAATCAACAACATTGCGTATGTTAGTCGGGCTTGAAGATATTAATAAAGGAAAACTTTATATTGACAATAAATGCGTGAATAAACTCCCGCCGAAAGATCGTAATATCGCTATTGTGTTTCAAAATTATGCTCTATATCCCCATATGACTGCCTTCGATAATTTGGCATTCGGACTAAAGATTAAGAAAATAAAGAAAAAAGAAATTTATAAAAGGGTGATGAAAGCTGCTGAAATATTAGAGATAGAAGATCTTCTACAAAAAAAACCGAAAGCAATGTCAGGTGGACAAAAACAAAGAGTTGCCATTGGTAGGGCAATTGTTAGAGAACCAAAGATTTTTTTATTTGACGAACCATTAAGTAACCTCGATGCAAAACTCAGAGTTCAAATGAGAATTGAAATCGCAAAATTACACCAAAGATTAAAAACTACAGTTGTTTATGTTACACACGATCAAATTGAAGCAATGACTCTTGGCGAGAGAATTATTGTGATGGACAAAGGAAAAATTCAACAAATTGGAACTCCTAAAAAACTCTACTCGCATCCCAACAACTTATTTGTCGCAGGATTTATTGGCACACCTCCTATGAACATTATTAATGGAGAAATTATATCTGATAATAATGCGTTAAAATTTATTGATGATAGTAAAAATTTAAAAGTAAACTTGCCTGCTGACGGTACACTAAAAAATTACATCAATAAAAAAATTGTTATGGGAATCAGATCTGAAGATATCCAATATAATGAAAATATTGATTACGAAAATTTTGCAATATTGAAAAAGAAAATCTTATTTATTGAACAGCTCGGTCACGAAATTTATGTGTATTTTCAATTACATAATAAACAACTAATTTCAAGAATAAAATCTGATAATTCTCTAAAAAAAGACGATGAAATTAATTTGTCCTTTAATATTCAAAAAATGCATTTCTTTGATAACAATACAGGACAAATAATTGATAATGCTATGAATTAAGAAAAGAAATTGTTAATTTTAATTTTTATTCTGATTTACAATTCAAAAAAAAATAAACAGAAGAACAAAATAAACTATTAAACTAGTTGGAAAAATTGCAATAATATTTGATGTTTTTTTATGGTCAAAAACACAAAAAGATTAAAATACAGCATAATCTTTCCATTATTTTTTTTAGTAATTATAGGGGTGATTAAGTTTTTTGAGATTGAAATGAATCTCGACTTTTCATTATTGGGAATTTACCCTTTAAAGGCGAAAGGACTAATTGGTATTTTAACAGCCCCTTTAATTCATTCCAATCTTAATCATTTAATTTCAAATTCGGCTCCATTTTTCATATTAGGAGTTGCTTTGTTATATTGTTATCCTAAAATAGCACATAAAGTTTTTATATTCACTTATTTAAGATACGGAGCAGTTGACGATAAGAAGATAGTTTAGGCATTAGTAAATAATTGTTTTGTATAGATATGAGAGGTAATTTTAAATAATTTGTTAAAATAATTTGCAAGTTAGTGAATAATAACTAACTTTGCATTAAATTAATTGATATATTATGCTAAAAAGAATGAATAAATTGCGTGTAGGAGCTATGCTTATTATGATATTAACATCTATACCATTAGTAATGTATTATTTTTTTGGTACTAATCCTAAAAATGATATCATAACTCATCTTCATGTTTATTCGGGGATTCTGTTTATTATAGTTGCTATAATAAATACAATTATTAATAAAAAAGCTGAGAATATTAAGTCTGTAAATAATTAAAAATGCAAACTAAACGACAAAAGGAAATTGTTGAGGTGGCCTTAGATTTAATTTCAATGAATGGAATTCAAGGGTTGACTATAAAAAATTTGGCAAAGAAAATTGGGATTTCCGAGCCTGCAATTTATAGACATTTTAACAGTAAAATAGATATACTTATTGCAATACTCGACTTTTTTAATAACACAGAATTGATATTTTGTAAAGAATTAAACAGCAATATTAAAGCTATCGATAAAATAGAACATTTATTTATTAAGCATTTCGAATCATTTGAAGCTATGCCATCATTAGTATCTGTAATTTTTTCTGAAGAAATATTCAAAAACGAGCCGGTACTAGTTAGAAAGATTTCTGAGATTATGAAAAAAAATGATAAAATATTGTCTGAAATAATTATTGCAGGACAAAAAAATGGAGAAATACGTACCGATATAGAAGTAAAAAATCTTTCTATAATAATTATGGGAAGTTTAAGGTTGATTGTAAAAAAATGGCAGTTCTCAGGTAATAGTTTTAATTTATCTCAAGAAGGGAAAAAACTTTTTGAATCAATAAATTTATTAATAAAAAAATAGAAATCATGAAAATAACAAGAGTAAGCGATACAGCTATAAAAGAGACAGTGCATAAAGTCGATACAAGAGAAGTGTATAGTAAAGACTCTGCTCAGGCTATTCATATTAAATTAGAACCCGGAGAAGCTTTGAAGCCTCATATTACACCTGTCGATGTGTTTTTTTATGTGCTCGAAGGTACACCCGAGATTATGGTAGGAAAAGAAAAACAAATAGTAGATACAGATTGTGTAGTGGAAAGTCCGAAAGATATCCCGCATTGTATTTATAATAATTCAAATAGCATTACACGGGTTTTGGTAGTAAAGGCACCAAAACCAACAACACAAACAAAATTATTGTAGATAGTAAGAATTTAAGACGAAGAACTTGCATTTATAAAGCGAGTTCTTTTTTTTATCACATAGAAGTTAGTTAATACTAATTAACATAAATAAAAATGGAAAAATTATTAAAGAAATTATTGAATTATTCATGGATTAGCATGATCATAATTTTGCTTATTACTGCATTCTTTGTATTCGAGATGAAAAAAAATACTAGAATGGAAACTGATTTAGACAAATATATGCCTGAAAGTCATCCTGCTTTTGTTTATAGTAACAAAGCAGAAGAGTGGTTTAATATTCAAGATGGAATTATTATAGCAATTGAAAATAAAAATGGTATTTTTAATACTGAAACTCTCGATTCTTTAAAACAACTAACAAAACGTTTTCAAAAATTCGACGAAATCGATAAGGATGATGTTACTTCGCTTTATACCGCCGATAATATTATTGGAACAGATGATGGAATGGATGTAAAACGGTTTTTTAAACGTGTTCCTAAAACAGAAGATAAGTTACAACAACTGAAACATAATGTAGAAAATAACGAAATGGTTTTCGGTAGGTTAGTTTCTACTGACGAAACAGTTACTGTAATTGTTGCCGAAATAAAAGATGATGTATTTACTCAGGATTTTTATAGCAAGATACTTAAAGTTGCTAAATCTTCTGAAACCGATGATATAAAAATATATGTTGCCGGTCGTCCTATTGTTGAAGGAACAATGGCCTTGCTCGGTCCTGCCGATATGAAGAAAATGGTGCCAATAGTAATCTTAGTAATTTTTCTAGTTTTATTTATTACCTTAAGAAGTGTGAAAGGAACACTTATTACTCTTGGAGTTGTTTTCTTTTCAACTATTTGGGCATTTGGACTTATGGCGACAGTAAATATCCCTATTTATGCGGTTTCTACTATGATACCGGTAATGCTTATTGCTATTGGAGTTGCCGATGGAATACATTTGTATAGTCATTTGCATTTGTATATTAACAAAAATCCTAATGCTACAAAAAAAGAAGCAACCATTGATATGCTTCAGCATATGTGGAAGCCGGTGGTTATGACTTCAGTTACTACAGCTGTTGGTTTTATCTCATTGCTTACATCTCAGGTTTATCCGGTAAAATACTTTGGGATATTTACGGCATTTGGGGTGTTGATGGCCATGGTATTTTCATTGGTCTTCCTTCCGGCAGCTATTATGATTTTTGGTTTGCCTAAACTACAAAAAAATAAAAAACAGAACGATAATGATGGGCATTCTCATTCGAAATTTGCAAATAATTTTGCATCTGCTGTACTTAAATATAAATATGTTTCAATAATTGTTACAGCAGTAATAATTGTTTTCTCGGTTATTGGAATGCAAAAAATATGGATTAATTCTAGTTTCCTCGATAAATTTGAAAAAGATAGTGAGATTGTGCAAACAGATAAATTTATTAATGACCATTTCGGGGGTACAAGCACAATTAATCTGATACTTGATGCCAATGGGAAAAAGGATGTCTTTAAAGAACCTGCTGTATTGAAACTTGTCGATAAAATGCAAAAAGATATTGATAATCAACTTCAAGTTGTTGGTAACACGTTTTCGTTAACCGATTATGTTAATCGTATGAATAAAGTTATGAATGCCGACGATGAAGCATATAATACAATACCGGACAGAAAAAATTTGATAGCACAGTATTTATTGTTATACGAAATGTCCGGTGATCCGGAAAATCTCGATAAAGTAGTTGATTATGACTATGAGAAATTAAATGTTACTTTTCAACTTAAAAGCGATAATTCGAAAGCAATTAATTCGGCTTTGGATATTCTTAAAACCTATGAAAATGATTTTAAGAAATACGGAATTACTATGAATTATGCCGGTAGCGGTTATAAGGGATTGGTTTTTACTGATCTTATTCTCGAAGGACAGGTTATGAGTCTTATATTATCGCTTATAATAATAATTGTACTGTTATCTTTTATGTTCAAAAATATTAAAATCGGATTAATCGGTTCGGTTCCTATTATTGTTACTGCACTTATAAGCTTTGGTATTATGGGCTTCTTGGGTATTCCGCTTAATTCTACAACAGCATTACTCTCTAGTATTGCTATAGGTATTGGAATCGATTATGCAGTGCATTTTATTGAACAATATCGTACTAACGCAGCAAAAAGTAACAATAAGTTAGAAGTTGCTCAGATAACTATGGCGCATTCGGGAAGGGCAATTAGTTTTAATGCTATTGTTGTTATAGCCGGATTTATGGTGCTTGTCTTTTCGGTATTTCCACCAAACAGAGAGCTCGGAGCATTGGTGTCGCTTAATATGTTTACAAGTTTTATTGGAACACTTACTATAATGTTTGTTTTATTATATGTAAGTAATTTATTTTTTAAGAAAAAGAAGGAATAGTGATTTAATTATACAATTATACAATGATACAATGATACAATTATACAATTATACAATTATACAATGATTTAATTATATAATGATTCAATGAAAATCAGTTGTGCAATTA
>CAZDCZ010000070.1:11888-14757 GCA_964504155.1 uncultured Bacteroidales bacterium
ATACAATGATTCAATTATACAATGATTCAATTATACAATGATTCAATTATACAATGATTCAATTATACAATTATACAATGAAAATTAGTTGTGAATTACATCATTGTATCATTACACCATTGCACCATTACATCATTGTACCATTGCACCATTACATCATTGTACCATTAAATAGTTAAAAACTAAAATCATGAAAAAACTACAAATTACATCAGTTTTAATTGCAATATTTTTTGCAATCGGATTCATTCCAAAAGTTTCGGGGCAAAGTTTAACCGGTAAGCAAATAATAGAGAAAGTGTATAATCGTCCGGCCGGCGATGATCAGACTTCTGACTTAACCATGACACTTGTTAATAAAAGCGGAAATCAAAGAGTACGAAAAATCAAACAATTCACAAAAGATATGGGTGAAGTTGAAAAAAGCATTATGTTTTTTCTTTCGCCTGCAGATGTTAAAAACACATCATTCATGAGTTGGTCGTACGATTCGGATAAAAGCGATGACCAGTGGATTTATCTCCCTGCATTAAAAAAGACTAAACGAATTTCCAGCGATAGTAAAAGCGATTATTTTATGGGTTCCGATTTTACTTACGACGACCTTGGTGATCGTAAACTCGAAGATGATACTCACAAATTATTACGCGAAGAAACTATTGATGGTAAAGTGTGTTATGTGGTTGAAAGTGTGTCTAAAGATGAAGATTATATGTATACGAAAACCATTACATGGATTATAAAAGACAATTTCATCGGGTTAAAAAAAGAGTTTTACGATGAAGATGAGGATCTTTTGAAAATATTAAGCATAAAAAAATACGAGGAAATTTCAGGTCTTTTGATTATAACTAATTCGGAAATGAAAAACGTTCAGAAAAATCATAAAACAAGCATGGTGTTAAACAATGTGCAAGTTAATATTGGTATTTCTGTTTCGAAATTCACCGAAAGAATGATGATGCGAGGACTTTAGGTAATTATTTAAAATATATGTGCGAATAATTACTTAATGTAGAGATTGATTTTCTTCATCTGTCCCATCCCTAAAGGGAGTGAAAAAAATCAGTTTGCTCCATTTAGGGTTAGGGGCAAACAAATTGATTTTCAAAATACAATTCCTGTAATTAAGTAATTATTCAGACATGTAATTTATTAAAGAATATTGACTATTTGCAGATGGAGTTAAAAAATTAAAGTTTCAAATTGTCATGTTGAGTTTGTCGAGACATCTCATTTTTTAACTTATAGATTAACTTCGTTGAGCTCGTTTCACTCGGTTCTTCAATTTCGTTCATAACGACAATAATCTTTTTTTTTTTGACACTCTTTAATATAGAATATGTAAATCAGAAGCATGATAAATAAATATAACATGAGAACAAAAGGACTAATACTGATATTGCTTTTAATGGCAAGTCAATTTACAATAGCTCAAAATCCCGATATATCCGGTTTTGTAAGGAACTACACAGGTGTTTTATACGAAAATGGTGATTTTAATATATTACAAAATACTCTTAATCTCGATTTTACTAAATCAGGCGATAAAATTGCATTAAAAGCAAATCCAATGCTTTATCATTATAATACCGATAGTCTCGATTTGCGCTTAAGGGAACTCTATGTCGATTTGTACTTTAATAATTTCGACTTGCGGATAGGAAAACAACAAGTTGTTTGGGGTAAAGCCGATGGTGTTTTTATTACCGATATTGTTTCGCCACTGAATCTTACAGAATTTCTCTTGCCCGATTTCGACGAAATAAGAACCGGAGTAATAGCTACTAAATTCGACTATTATCTTGGTAATAATACATTCGAAATTATTTGGATGCCAATTATTACTCCAACAGAAACTCCTTCTTCTAGTTCAATGTGGTTTGTAACACCCGATTTTCCGGCAGCTCCAACTTTCGATTATTCAAAAGAAGAAATAAACCCTAGTTTAGAAAACAGTGAGATTTTTGTAAAATATTCGGCTTTAACTTCAAATGTCGATTTCGAAATAATGGGGGCATATACTTGGGACGATTATCCTACAATGCATGTAGAAAAACAATTAGATATGTCGTCTGGAAATCCTGTACTTACAGGCTTAAATATTACACCCGAGCATCATCGTTTATCTGTTGGAGGAGGATCATTTAGTACAGAAATAAAAGGTTTTGTTATCCGTGGAGAAGCTGCTTATTATATGGGAAAATATTTTCAAACCGAAGACCCTTTACAAAAGGATGCTGTAATTCAAAAAGATTATTTGCATTATTTGCTTGGTGTAGATTTTATTGTTGGTGGCGTAAATTTTAGTACACAGTTTATTCAACAATCAATAATCGATTACGATAAAAATATTGTTAATGAAGAAACCGAAAATACAATGACATTTTTAGCAAGATATGATTTGTTTAGAGAACTTCTTCATTTGGAATTATTCTCATATATCGGATTAACAAACAATGATGCATTAATACGCCCGAAAATTACTTACAATTTCGACGATAGTTTCTCTATACTTTTAGGCTCAAATATATTTGTTGGTGATTCGGATGGACGATTCGGACAATATAAAGATAATTCGATGGGCTACTTAAAGTTTAAGTATAACTTTTAATTACTAATTCGGGATTAAAAATATAGAAGCCAGAAGTTAGGATATAGTATGTAAGATGTGTAATACATGAATTATGCCTTCCAGCTTCTTCCTTTTGCAAAGTAATAAGAAATTATGAAAAGATTAAAATTGACAATATTAATAATCATATTTTTATCGGGATTCTCGTTTGCTCAGAATGGCGATGATATTATTGGGAAATATCGATTGCCAAATAAACTAGATATCGAAATATATAAAAGTAATAATAAATAT
>CAZDCZ010000071.1:0-9132 GCA_964504155.1 uncultured Bacteroidales bacterium
TACTAAAATTCTTATTATTTATAAAAATGATTTACTCCAACTATTAAATAAAAATATTAAAATCTTGAATAATTATTTGAATATTACATCAAACAGATTTGTTATTGTTACCGAGAAAGTAAAATTCCTGATGATTAAAACGGTAAAAGGGAAACTTGCAAATTATATTCTCGATTTAGAGAAAGAGAATAAAGATAAATTAAGTTTTAGCTTAGGTAAAACACACGAAGAATTAGCTGCATTATTTGGTATTACTCGACCTGCTTTTACAAGAAATCTTGTAAAAATGAAAAACGAAGGTTTAGTTGAAATAAAAAATAAAGAAATAAAAATATTGAATCGCGAAAAATTACTGAAATTGTTATCGTAAAATTAATTGCAAATTTTTTAGGAATATTTATTCCAATTAATTTACTTTGAATAGTGAATAAGAAAAATGATATATATAGAGCTGCAATAAAATTGTTTGTTGAAGAAGGCGAGCAAGCTACTTCGATGAAATGGATTGCAAAACAAGCAAAATGCGGAATTGGAACAATGTATAATTATTTTCAATCGAAAGATGAATTAATTAACGATTTATATATTGAAATAAAAACTAAGCTATTTACTAGTATTCTTACAAGTTTTAATAGCAATAATTCTGTAAAACAGCAATTTATTGAAGTGTGGCTTAGAGTTATGAATTTTGCAGTATCTTATCCTTTAGAATATTCTTTTCTTGAGATATTTGCATATTCTCCAAAAATTTCAAAACTAGCTTCTGACGAAGTTAATAAATTAATTTCTCCGCTTATGCAGATTGTCGAGAAAGGTAAGAAAGAAGGAATAATTAAAGATATAGACACGATGCTGTTGGTAATATTTACTAATGGAGCTATTACTTCTTGTATTTTGAATAATAAAGATATTGACGAGAATGGTAAAAAAGAAATTGCTTTAATGGCCTGGGATGCAATAAAGAGTTAATTTTTTTTATATTAACTACAGAACGAATATTCATTCTGTAGTTTGCGAAAATCTTAAAGCATCATAAATATCAATATCATTGAATATTTTTTAGCATATAATAATTTTAATATTTTGCAGCTGTACTATGGAAAGTTTGAAAATATGTTTTTCCTTTTTTTCCTTCAAATGTAAATAATTGCTCGTTTGCTCCGTTTGGTGAATATGTTCTTAATTTAATGTTGTTATTTCCCGAATTTAATGGTATTCTGGCATAAGAAATAGAGTAGGGCAGTGTTTGCCAATTTCTAGTATCGGTTTTTTCTGTAACAGTATTAATAATATTTACTAACATTCCTAGAGTTGCATCTTGATTGTCTGCAATTGCTTCCAAAGCTTTTTTTGTAGCTAAACGTAATATTGCACTTCCCATTTCTCTGGCCATTCTATCTTTTAACGATTTAAATGCAATGCCATTAATATCTTCAACTAATTCGAGTTTATAAGATTTATTAGTATTAAAAATCTCGGCTTTTGTATAATATGGTTTACGTTCTACATATTTTGGAAATGCTACACGGAAAAACCGAAGTTCGTTAAATGCTTTTTTTTCTTTAATGCTTTTATTACCTATATATATAGGAAAAGAAAGATTGTTTTCTTCATTTACAAGGGTAATATATCCCGATTTGCTATTTGGAATTTTAGTAAAGTTAATACTATTTTCTCCTTTTACAGGACCAAAACCATTAAGCCAGAAGAAAATTAATTCTCCATTTTTAGGTGCTTCGTAGTGATATTTTATATTAAACTTTTTTTCGTAGAAATTAACTTCATCATTAAACCCAATTAGTGTTGCTGTTCTAAGAATATCGTATTTTAATTGTGTAGGAACACTCATATTAAAATATTTTTTATAATCGGTTTCATAAACTTCAAGGGCATTTCTGTAGGCTATAAAGGCATTATTATAATCTTTATCGGCTTCGTATATTATTCCCATAAGTGTATGAGCAAAAGCATCGCGTTGATATTTGTTTTTATAATCTTTATACTTATCGTTTAGTTTTTGTAATTTTATGTTAATTCTCTTACACTCAACAATAGCATCGTTAAATTTGTGTAATTTAATATAGTTAAGAGCCATAAAATAATTTACAAGAACAGCTTCAAAATCTTCAGGTTTATATGGTTTAATCGATGGATTAGATACTAATGTAAGTGCATTAAGATAGTTATTGTTTATATAATCTTCAATAAGAATTTCTGCATCTCCAAAATATTTATTACTTTTATTATAATCGTTTAACATCCACGATACATAGCCACGGTTTAACTTATGTAATAGAATGTTTTTGTTTTTTTGCCCATAGGTATCGTTTTCTAACCATTTATCGGCTTTTTCATAATTTCCTTGTGAGATATAATTCTGAAATTCGCTTGATTTCATGTAATATGTTGCACATGCTGTAAACGTTAATATTATTGAAAAAATAAGTATTATTTTAGTTACGAGAGCTAGTTTTTTAAACATATTACAAAGAATTTAAAAATGAAAGGGCAATAAAGCCCTTTCAAACAGATTAATTATTAATAAATTTTTTAATTTTCTTTTCACCAATCCAAACAATTTCATTTGTTTCGAGATGCGATAATTCAAGATTTATTTGATAATAAATAATTTTTTCTTTCCTATAAGTGTCAACTATTGAGTTTATTGATCCTTGAAGAATGTAATCGGCTCCTAATTCTAAACCCCAATTTTTTGCTGTTTCGGTTGATGAGAAATCTTGTTGTTCTGCTCTTTCGCTTCTTAAAGCTTCTCTTTTATTCCCGGCCTGAACTAATCGCACAGAGCCGTTGTTTACTATCGAGCGTTCAATATCTTTAATAAAAGTTTCAGAATTAATATGTTCGTGACTTTTGTTTTTTATTAATCCAACAATAAGTACAGGTCTTTTTCCTGCATTTTCTCCCATGAAATTGGTAATCCACTTTTCGTGAAGTACTTGTTGCATAAGCTCTTCGGCTGATATTCGAGAGTCAGTATCGTTCCATCTGCCGCTCAAATCGATTTGTTTGTCAGTAGAAATTCTTTGTACTTGCCTTTTGGGTGCACAAGAATATATTGTTATTAAAGAAATAGCAATAATAAGACTAAATTTGAATGATTTTTTCATAACTTCAAGTGTATTTATTGATAATTGTTTAAATAAATTATATAGTTATTTTATAATTATATTTTCGATGATAATTCTTTTAGTCGATTATAGGTAGAATTTCTAACTTGTGTTAGAGGCAATCGTAAATTGTTTTTACATATAGTAAGTATCTCGAGATTAGCTTTTATTCCGGCAGGATTGCCATCGACAAATAAATTTTCTATAGTGTTAAGTAATTTGTAGTGTAATTCCGAAGCCGAATTAGTGTCGTTGTTAAGGGCATATTGAACCATAGACGAGAATTCTTTTGGATATGCATTAGCAACAACAGAAATAACACCTCTAACACCTATGGCTATAAGTGGGAGAGTTAATGCGTCTTCACCTGAAAGAACAATAAAATCTTTTGGTTTATTCTTAACAATATGCATTGCTTGAATAATATCTCCGGATGCTTCTTTTATTGCAACAATATTATCGAAATCGTTGGCTAAACGTAAAGTAGTTTCTGCTTTAATATTTACGCCGGTTCGTCCCGGAACATTATATACAATAATGGATACCGGACAAACATCGGAAATTGCTTTGTAGTGTTGATATAATCCTTCCTGACTTGGCTTGTTGTAATAAGGTGCAACCGATAATATTCCATCGATATTTGTGAAATCTGTTTTCTTAATTTTTTCTATTACTGCACTCGTATTATTTCCCCCAATACCAACAATAATAAGAACTCGTTTATTAACAGTTTTTATTATATAATTAACAACCGAAAGTTGTTCTTCTTCGCTCATTGTTACCGATTCTCCGGTCGTTCCTAATACTATAAGATAATTAATTCCGTTACGTAATAAAAATTCAATATGATTTTCTAAGGCTTCAAAATCTATTTTATTATCATCGGTAAATGGGGTAGTTATTGCTACACCTGTTCCTGTATATTTATGTTGACTCATATGAAAAATATTACATTCTTGTTGATTAAAATTTAAAAACTTAGAAATATTAATTAGTGTTGATTTATTATATTTAAGTAATGTTGTATTTGCTCGATATAATATTTTAACGATTCGTCTTTTTTTATGTTTAACATAAGGTCCGACGAATTGTTATAATTCGATTCTTTACTTACTTTAAACGATGCATTTGAAAGTGTGTTAATATATTTTAATGGAAAAGTATTTTTAGTACTCAAATCAAAAAGAAGATCTAAATCTTTTTCAATAAATTGATTTACCATATCATTTTTTGGTACACAATACCAATTTAAATCATTTTTATTAATGATATTAATATTTTTTTTTATTAATAATTCGTCGGGTGTTGTTTTTGAATTATTATAGCCTAAAACAACAACTTGAATATTCTTGTTGTTCATGAAATTTAAAAAATCTTTAATATAATCGAAAGAATTATCGTTAGAAACATTAAATAATACACCTGCAGTTTTTGCAGTATCAAAATTATGAACAATAACGTTTCTTTTAATCGATTTAGATTTTTTTCTTAGAATATATCTCCCAATAGATTCTCTTAAGTTTTTTAAATATTTCACTTTGTAAAAATTATATTAATTTATAAAATTACGAAATTCCTAACAATTTGATGAATTCATCTTCAGAAATTATCGGAATATTTAATTTTTTTACCTTTTCAAGTTTTTTTGGACCAATATTCTTGCCGGCTAATAAATAATTTGTGCTCGCAGAGATTGAACTTGTATTTTTGCCTCCATATCTGTCTATCATTTCTTTTAGTTGGTTTCTCGAATATTTTGAAAAGCTTCCCGAAATGACTATAGTTTTATTTTCAAGAATATTTTCAGATTCAATATCTTCATCAATTTCAAATTTTAAACCTGCTTCTTTAAGCTTGTTTATGATTTCTATATTTTTTGAATTACTAAAAAAATCGATAATACTATCTGCAATTTTATCTCCAATCTCGTTAATATTTAAGAGTTCTTCTTTTGTTGCTGACGATAGAGTATTAATAGATTTGAATTTTTTTGCTAATATTTTTGCTGTTGTTTCGCCAATATGCCTGATGCCTATTGCAAATAATACTTTCGTAAAAGGAGTGTTTTTAGAATCGTCTAAACTTTTTAGTATATTTTGCGTCGATTTTTCTCCTAATCTCTCTAGAGATAAAATTTTTTTACGATTTAATGAGTATAAATCGCTAATATTATTTATTAATCCATTATTGTATAGTGTTTCTATCGTTGCTTCTGCAAAGCCAATATTCATTGCTTTACGACTGACGAAATGTTCTATTTTCCCCTTTATTTGGGGTGGACAAGCTGAAGAATTTAAACAATAATGTTTTGCTTCCCCATCTATTCTAACAAGTTCTGAACCACAAGCCGGACACTTAGAAATGAATTTAATGTTTTTACTGTCAGCTGTATGTTTATTTAATCCAACAATTTTAGGTATTATTTCGCCTCCTTTTTCGAGGTAAACAATATCGTTTAATTTAATATTTAATAGTTTTATTTGATCCTGATTATGAAGAGTTGCTCTTTTAACAATTGTTCCGGCAAGTTTAATAGGCTCAAGATTAGCTACGGGAGTAATTGCTCCGGTACGACCTACCTGATAATCGATGCTTAATAATTTTGTACTTACTTGTTCGGCTTTGAATTTATATGCTATTGCCCATCGTGGCGATTTGGCTGTGTAGCCAAGTTGTTCTTGAAGCTTATACGAATTAACTTTTATTACTACTCCGTCAATATCGAAAGGCAGCTTGTAACGTTCTTTGTCCCAGTGTTTAATAAAGTTGAATATTTCGTTAATAGTTTTACATTTCTTTAAATGCATAGATATTTTAAATCCCCACGAACGTGCAATATTCAAATTTTCGTAATGCGAGGTATACGGAAGCTTGTTGCCAACCATGTAATATAAAAAACAATCTAATGGACGTTTTGCTACTAGTGATGATTTTTGAATTTTAAGTGTTCCGGATGCTGCATTGCGAGGATTTGCAAATGGAGGTTCTCCATTTATTGCTTTTTCTTTGTTTAATTTGTCGAAGCCGGCATGAGGTAATAATATCTCTCCGCGCATTTCAAATTCGTCGGGGTAATTAGCTCCTTGCAATTCTAAAGGAATACTTTTAATAGTTTTTACATTCGCTGTAACATCATCTCCTTGTAGTCCATCGCCTCTAGTAACTGCTTGTTCTAATTTTCCGTTTTTATATCTAATTCCTATTGCAAGGCCATCGTATTTAAGCTCGCATACATATTCAAAATCTTTATCTATGCTTTTTCTTATTCTGTTATCAAAATCAATTATTTCTTGTTCAGAATAGGTATTACCTAACGATAGCATTGGAAAATTATGTTTTACCTGTTTAAATTCAACATTTAAATCGCTTCCTACACGTTGGCTTGGAGAATTTGAACTTTTATATTCCGGATATTTATTTTCAAGCTCTAATAGTTCTTTCATTAACATATCATACTCAAAATCGGAAATATATGGTTGTGCCTGAACATAATATAAATGGTTGTGTTTGTTAAGTTCGTTTCGTAAATGTTTTATTCTTAACTTTATTTTATCCATTTATTAATAAATTTTGATTTGATAAAAAGAAAATATTGGTATTCAAAAATAGTTTATTAATTCTATTTGTTACAAACTTTAAATTAATATTTATTAACATTGTAATAATAAATAATTTTAATTTATGAATTATAGATATTTATTTTCGATATTTATTTTTATGTTTTTGTTCTCATGTGAGAATGAAGATGTATTTATTTCAGAGATAATTGATTTTGAAGAATTAGAGTTAGATACATTATCGTACTGGAATGGAAGTATATCTTCAGATGGTTTTTCTAGTGGGAGTGTTATTTTTTGCAATACATATTTTTCTGATAATAATTGGTCTGGATTTGCTTATTCTAATCTTAATGCTTTCGATGGATATGAAATTAATGAAAAAATGTATTTTGCAGAAAAAGAAGTAAGCGATAAGCAAAATATCTATTTAGTTGGAAATTGTACAAATACTGCTATTGTTGAGTTTTCTGATACTATAAATGGAGTAGATGTTATTGCATTGCAAGTTATAAATACTTTGTACTTAGCAAATATTATTAAATATGGGAACGAAGAGATTAATCGTTTTGGGGGAAACCTGAGAGATAATCCCGATTGGTTTAAACTTTCTATTAAAGGTATTGGAATACATAATGAATGTACAGGGATAGTTGATTTCTTTTTAGCAGATTTTCGCTTCGAGAAAATTGAAGATGATTATTTAATAGAGAAGTGGAGATATATCGATTTACGAAAATTGTCAAAAGTTAAACAACTAGAATTTTCGTTGTCATCGTCAAAAGATTCTGATTTTGGAGATACATTTAAATATTTTTGTATCGATAATATGCGAATCAGAAAGTATTAATTATCTTATTATTAAAATAAAAAATCGAATTCTTAAATAGTCCTTATTTAAATGAAAAATAAAAAATATTTTCGTCTGTTAACTTTATTGTTATTTAGCATTTGTTTTATTGTTAATGTCCCAAATTTGTATTCGCAAGATATTTTAGAAATTCGAGGTGTGATTGAAGAAGAATATGAACCAATAAGAAATGCTCAAATTGTTTTATTCGACAAATACAAACAAAAACTATCTGAAACAAAATCGAGTTATGATGGTGCATTTAGTGTAAAAATGGATTTGAATAAAGAGTATTATATTGAATTTAAAAAACAAGAATATGTTACAAAAAAAATATATGTAAATACTATTGTGCCGAGCAATAAAGGAGGGGAGTGGGTGGTGGAGTTTTCTATCGGTTTATTTAAAAATTACCCGGGGCTTGATATCAGAGAACTTGAAAAACCTGTTACTAAAATTATTTATGACGAAAAGAAAAATGGCTTCGACCATGATTATGATTATACATCGAAAATGCGAACTAAAATCGATAAGATTTTGATGCAATTAGAAGCGCTGAAAGAAAAGGCGTATCGTGATATTATTCTTAGTGCCGATAGGTTGTTTGACAAAAAAGAATATTCTAATTCTATTGATAGATATAATGAAGCCCTAAAAATACAGCCTGATGATAAATATCCTGAGAAACAGATTAAGAAGGCAAGAAAATTAATGGGCGAAAAAAAGGAAAATACATCTTTATATGAAAATGCAATTGCTCAGGCAGATATGTTTTTTAATAAACAAGAGTATTTAGATTCAAGAGAAAAATATTACACTGCTCAAAATTATAAACCAAATGAAGAATATCCAAAAAACAGAATTCTTGAAATAAACGAAATTCTCAAAAAGCAGAAAGAACAAGAAAGAAATGAATTAGCTGTAAATAACAGATATAAATTATTAATTACTTTAGCCGACAATTATTTTACAGATAAGAATTATGAATCATCGAAAGACAAATACACCGAAGCATTAACAATAAAACCTAACGAGGCATACCCGAGAAATCAGATTATAAAGATTAATAATTTGTTGGCTGCCAATGCAAAAGCTGCTGCCGATAAACAGGCTATGGAGCAGGCTTATAGAAATGCAATAGCCCAAGCCGATAATTTATTTGCTAAGAAAGAATATCAAAGTTCTAGAATGCAATATCAATCGGCAATACAAATAAAACCGCAAGAAATATATCCAAAATCAAAAATATCTGAAATAGATAAGATATTGGGGAATATTGCAGCCAAAGAACAAGAGTATAAGAACTATATAATGCTAGCCGACGGCTATTTCGATACTAAGAAATACGAACAAGCGAAGACAAAATATCGATTGGCGTTAAGCATAAAGCCACAAGAATTTTATCCAAAAGAGAAGATAAGAGCCATTGATGCAATATTTGCCCAACAAGCATCCGATAAGGAGAAGGAAGCGCGATATAATAATTTAATTCAACTAGCCGATGCATCCTTTAATAAACAGATTTACACTAATTCGAAGAATAAATACACCGAAGCATTAACAATAAAACCTAACGAGGCATACCCGAGAAATCAGA